>NZ_JADBUZ010000184.1:0-12432 GCF_020245305.1 Microcystis sp. M20BS1
ACCGAGGTAGCAGAAGACACCTAGTAAGAAGTGGAAAATGACTAACTGGTAGGGACCACCGTTGTATAACCACTCATCTAAGGAAGCAGCTTCCCAGATGGGGTAGAAGTGGAGTCCAATCGCGTTGGAAGAGGGAACAACCGCACCGGAGATGATGTTGTTTCCGTAGAGTAGAGAACCAGCTACAGGCTCGCGGATACCGTCGATATCTACAGGAGGAGCGGCGATAAAGGCGATGATGAAGCAGGTGGTGGCGGTGAGCAGGGTGGGGATCATGATCACACCGAACCAGCCGACATAAAGACGGTTGTTGGTGCTGGTGATCCACTGGCAGAACTGCTCCCACAGGGAAGCGCTCTCGCGCTGTTGTAGAGTTGTAGTCATGGTTGGATAATTTCTGTATGTATTAGGTTGTCAAGGTTCGTTGTTTGACATGAGTTAATACTATCGGCTTTTTATAGTTATGTAAAGGGGTTTTAAGAAATGTTTTTTTATCAATGTCATAACTTTTACTTATATAATTGATGTTCAGGTAAACTAGAAGCAGACAAATTCTGCAAAAATAAGCGATGATACCCGAAATTACTGCAAAACTATTGGAAGCGAAGAAGGAAAAAGGACTGAGTTTCGCTGACCTAGAAGCGATTCTAGGACGAGATGAGGTGTGGATTGCCGCTGTTTTTTACCGGCAAGCGAGCGCCTCCATAGAAGAAGCAACGAAAATTGTGGCAGCTTTGGGACTGGGAACCGAAATCGTCGCATCCTTAACCGAGTATCCTGTCAAGGGATTGGGTCCTGTTGTCCCCACCGACCCCCTGATTTATCGTTTCTACGAGATCATGCAGGTGTATGGAATGCCACTAAAATCGGTGATTCATGAAAAATTCGGCGATGGCATTATGAGTGCGATCGATTTTACCCTCGACGTGGATAAGGAGGAAGACCCTAAAGGCGATCGCGTTAAAATTACCATGTCGGGTAAGTTTTTACCCTATAAGAAGTGGTGAGTCCGGCCAAAGTCAACGGTAAGGGATTTCTATTCCTTGCCGCTCTTGCTATTTTTCTTAACCAAACTTAACAATTGACGGCAAAATTTTGCTTGCTTTTTTTTTGCAGATTTTGAGAGAATTTAAAATAGATTCCAGCGCTCAATCGCCCAGGAGATATAATGACGATTCAACCTCAAGAAATTTTAGAAAAGCTTCAGTGGAGATACGCTGTCAAAAAATTTGACCCGTCTAAAAAAATTTCTGAAGCAGATTGGTTTATCTTAGAAGAAAGCTTGAGACTGGCTCCTTCTTCATATGGTTTGCAACCCTGGAAATTTATTGTCGTTCAAGATCCAAAAATTCGTGCGGCACTTACTCCGGTCAGTTGGAATCAAACTCAAGTAGAGGATTGCTCCCACTATGTGGTACTTGCTACTCTTACCAAAATTGAAGTAGCATATGTCGAGAAATTCGTTGCAAAAATAGCTCAAGTTCGAGAATTAGATGTCGCTTCTCTGGAGAATTATAAGAATCTGATGGTGTCAGATTTAGTTAATGGGCCACGCTCAGCAATTGTTCAATGGTGGTCTCAGCGACAGAGTTATATTGCGATGGGAATGCTGATGGAAACCGCCGCCTTGCTCGATATTGATGCTTGTCCACTAGAAGGAATCGAGCCAGCGGCTTATGATCGTATTCTGCAATTAGAAGGTAGCGGCTATGCAGCAGTAGCAGCAGTGGCTCTCGGCTATCGCTCCTTAGAAGACAAATATCAACTGTTGAAGAAAGTTCGCTTTGATCGCGATGATGTTATTGTCTGGCATTAGTACAATAAGACTATATCAGTTGAGGGATTGTTTATGAATCGAGGAAAACTGGTTGCGATCATTACTAGAGCGATTTCGATCGCAATCGCTTATTTAATTCTGGTGCAATTACTAGATTTTCGTGGAGAAATGATACCCGCTCCTCCACTCTTTTTGGGATTTTAGATTTTAGATTTTGGATTGCGAGTTTCCCTTGTTCCAAGGCTCTGCCTTGGAACACAATATCTAAGGCTCTGCCTTAAAATAGTATTCAGGTTCTACCTGGGAACGAGATCTTACTCATAACTGATAACTGATAACTGATAACTGCCTAACCTAAATCTCGGTCTTTAGTGACGGTAATTTCCTTAGATAAATGTCGATACCAAGTAAAATAGAGACCGATGGAAAGCAAAAGAAAAACCAAAGCCAAAATCTTCAAACTTTGCCACTGCTTGATGATTAAAACAATCCCCATCATAAAGAGGACTAATTGCCAAGGAACGGTGAGAAAAGCGGCAATGATATCCCGTTGATTTTCCGCTTTAATTTTTGCCTGTAGGTTAGGTTTAACACTTTGACGGACTTCTCCCCAAAAGCCAAAAGGTCTGGTAACATTATAGAAATTTTCCATAACTAAAATATCGGTAGGAGGAGTTAACAAAGTAGCGATAATACAGCCAGCTAAAGCGAACAAACTCGGCACAAGAAAGAGAATAAGTTCCTGATATTGACTGTGACGAAAGAAAGGTAAAATTATCGCTTGTGAGGCAATAGCCGCAATCATTCCTGCTAAAGTTCCCACGGCAAAACCATAACCATTAAAGCGCCACCAATACCAACGTAATAGGAGAGGAACTGCTAATCCCACCCCTAATCCCGTGGTTAACCAACCCCAAATATCATTGACATTTTGGATATTAAAACTCAAAACTAAGCCAATGACTACCACAAAAATCGAGGCCAAACGACCTTGAAAAACTAACTCCTGTTCTCCCGCATTTGGTTTCAAAAAAGCTTGATAGATATCTTTGACCCAATAGGCGGCACTAGCGTTAATAACTGCGTTAAAAGTGGACATAGCTGCCGCTAAAAAAGCAGCAATTAATAACCCTTTCATCCCCACAGGAATGTATTGAGTAATCACCGTGGCCAGAATTCTTTCTGGATCTGTAATCGTGCCTTCGGTTAAACCGTAGTGAATACCTAAAACCGCAAAAGCTGTGACTAGAGGCCAACGGAAAGAAAGCAGAATAATCCAGAATAAAGATAATAAACCGGCATCTCGATCGCTTTTGGCCGCTAGGTATCGTTGTAACATATAACCACCGCTGCCGCTGCAACCTTCGATGATGGTTTTAACTAAATAAAAGAAAATCACCCCACCAAACAAATTAAAGATGGCATAATCTCCGGGTAAATCCAAGGTCATCGAAGGGAAAATACTAGACCAGTCGCTTAAATTCCAAGTTTTTGGCTCTGCTGCCCCCGGAATTGCTACCGTGAAACTATCGGGAAGATTAACAGTAAAAAAGGCCACTGTCGATACATAAATGACCGCCACAAAAATCAGAAACCCTTGAAATAAATCGGTAATTACCCCACCATAAAAACCACTGGCCACCGTATAAATTAAGGTTAAAAGAATTAATATCACCGAAGCAAGACGATCATCCATACCCAGAAACTGCCCTAAAAATTTCCCCCCCGCAACGGAGAAATAACTCATCGCACCGATAGAGAATAAGAGAGTGGCGACGGCGCTAATAATTCGGGCAAAATTCCCCTGTTTTCCCGGTCCAAAGCGAAACTTCATCCATTCCGCCATGGTCATAACTTGGGCGCGACGATTCCATTTGCCCATAAAAGCCATGAGAAAGGCCATAATTAGGACAACACCGCCGCGGATTTCGATAAATAGTCCTTTGGGTCCGACCGCGTAAATTAGGGCAGAAATGACCATAGTTCCCGCTAAATCGGTGTTAGCCGCCATTCCCGACACCCCTAACATCCACCAGGGCAAATTGCGATTACCTAAAAAGTAGGATTCTAGACCTTGAGAAGCTTTTTTCTCGGCGATAATCCCGATTATTAGGGTTCCTGCCAGATAAAGCAGCACAATTACATAATCAATTAACTGCATAGTTTCAGATCAATTTAACTTTCGATCGTTATAGCATCAATTGACTACGATTTCTGGCTAACGGTTTCTTTTTCTAAGATTTGCACCCGTTGCTCCAGCTTTTTTAAATCTTCCTTTAATTCAATTACTAAAGTGGCTAAACGCTGGAACAGTGGGTCACTTTCCCCGACTACTTCCCCATTTACTATACCCGTTCCCGATCGCCGTTGGGGAATGGGAGCGGCATTTTCCCCGCGGATGGTTATTCCTCGGACCTGACTTTCAAGGCGCTCGACTCGATTGCGGAGACTAATTAACTCCGATCTTACCGCCGTATCCGATTGTGCCTTGCTGGCATTAACAAAACTCAGTATTAGCAAAAGGGAGATAATCAGCGTTAAAAAGCCATAAAAAGAGATTTTAGCTAATTTCATCGATTTTACCCCCTATCTATCTGACCCGACTTAATGTTAAGAAACGTGGCTAAATCTAAAGCTTGATTGCAATTCCGCCTCCGGGTGATTAGTGGCTCAAAAGAGGATGATAAGGTAAAAAACACGATTTTGTCGAAATTTGGCCTTATCTCTATGTATAAAAACTCAGATAAAGATTTTCTCGGAGCAGCAATCACAGCCGGTTTAGGTGCGGGAATCGTCACTTCTTTTGCCGTCAATCAAGGACAAGACATCGGTACAGCTTTAGGAATTACCGCTTTAGCGGCTGTTTGCGGTGTTATCTGCCGTCATTTTGACCTAATGTGATGCAATCTTCCTCACACCTCCAATTCTGCCGAAAAATCCTGTTTTTTCTCGTATTGATAGGGGCCGAGCAGAGCGCCCCAAATTCCCTTACCAGTGCCGGGATCTAGACCTTTATCGTAGGTTTTTAGGCTATGACTCGTCACCTCGAAACCTAAAGCCACCTGATAGGTTGTACCCTCATAGGTGAATTGACAGTGCTGTTCCGGTTGCGGTTGGGCGATAAACTGGTATTGATTATCAGCGAGAGTATGGACTTTGACCGCTAAAGTGCAGGTAGGCAGAAAAGTTAGGTCTTCTAAGCTAATTTTTCGCAAAATATCGGGATTTTTGCCCGCACCTTGCACGGATTTCAGGTCATTAAACATATAGTGCCTAACCTCTAACCCTCCCGATTCCGAGCGCGTTAATCGCCACAGTCGCGGTCGGTAGGGTTGGTCTAAATTGATGATACTGGCCTGTTCGGCAAAAAGCGCGATGCTGTCTTCCCGAAATAAAGGCAACGGACGTAACCATAAACGCAGGTGAACGTACCACACCGGTTCTGCTTGCGCTTGCCGTTGATTTTCAAATTCACCCGCGAGATATCGACCAAAAGTGATTAATTCAGGGGTCATAGCTCAAAAAATTCTCCTTATTGCCTCAAAATTAATCCTAACACCCATAGAAATCACTTTTTTGACAAAAATGACCTTCAGGCTACCAGAACCCGCTTAAACCCTGCCATTCCCCCTTTAGTGTACCAATATTCCCAGCCACCGCCAGCCGCACTAGACCAATCCTTGAGGTCAAATTCACCGCTGCCGGAGGGAGTTCCCGCGATGCGATAGACTTTCACCGCTTGACCGTTGTTATTCCAGATTAAAGGCCGATCCGGCTCCATCTGTTCGGGTAGAGTCCCGTTAGTTTGCAGAAAATAGGCATCTTGTCCCTTATCGGTGCCGTTGCCATAGACTTTGGCGATACCATGCTCATCGATCGCCAGAAAAGCACCTTCTTCTAAACCGATAGCGTAGGCAGGTAGTTGATTGTGATTATCGTGTACATTACGGGCTAAAAAACCAAAAAGGCGACCATATCTTGTTTCGGGATGATCTTGATTGAGTCGATCCAAATGGGTATCTGTCACCACTTTTTTGAGAAAAGGAACCCGAATAAAATCACTCCGATAGAAGTCTTTGGTGTTGAAGTGAAAGGGATTATTTAATATTTCTGAACTCAGTACTCCTTCGTGAGTAGGCGCATAGTAAAAATCCCCCAGAATAGCCATTCCTGCGCTGGTTCCCGCCACGGGAACTTTTTTGTCGTTGATCAGATAATTGATCGCTGTTTCCACCTTTGTGCTTTCCCACAAATCCTCGTACTGATTTTGATCACCACCGGCAAAAAAAAGGATATCGGCATTACGAATATATTCGATAACATCAGGATGATTCGCCCCTTCACGACTATCAATTGATAGTTCCGCTGCCGAGCCGATCAGGGAGGGATAATTGTCGCAAATCCAATCGGCTTGACCGCCAAGATCACCAAAGCGCAGCACTAAGTAATTACCGCCTTTAGCTCGATTTAATAACCATGTGGTCGCTTGATCTTCTCCTAATTTACCTCCTTCCGCTCCCCCGATTAATAAAATACCCGATCGATGTTTTACAGACTGAAAATTGGCTTTTCCACAACGACAAGAATAATGGAAATCTCGATCATGATTGTTTGACATAGTCTTATAACCTCTCCCCTTAGCTTACTCCTTCTATCCTAGCTTTAACTAGGACAAAATCAGAGTTTTCTACCATAAAAGTTAACAACAAAGCCTTTTTATGGCTGAAATCGGTAGCGGCAAAACTCCCTAGTTTACATTTTGTTAAAAATCGTCCTATAATAATTCAAGGCTAGAAACTGGCAATTATTACTGTTAAAGTTGAGAATCGGCGGGCGATATGTTAAATAGACGTTCTTTTTTGCAAGGATTAGGTACAATCGCCTTAGCGGGGGGTTTAAATGGCTGCGCTTCCAGAAGCGGCGAGCCGAGCATTTTTCTCCTGTCCGGTTCGATTCCGCCGCGATTACTAACAGATTTTCAGAAAACTATTGCCGAAAAAAAAGTCAATTTTCAGTCGGAAAGGCAGCTGAAAGAGCTATTAGAATTATTGGAAAAATGGTTAAAAAATCAGGGGCAACCAACCTCACAATTTTCGTTTCCTATCCCTTTTAGGGAACAAAACCCAGCCATGGGTAATTTAGTCACCCTAGGGGATGCTTGGCTAGGAAAAGCGATTAGCAACGGTTTAATTCAACCCCTAGATACTTCTCAACTCTCTAATTGGTCAAAACTGCCCCCCCGTTGGCAAGAAAATATGACTCGCAATGCTCAAGGACAACTGCAAACAGAGGGGAAAGTCTGGGGTGCGCCCTACCGTTGGGGAATGACAGTAATTGCCTATAATGAGAAAAAATTCGCTCAATTTGACTGGCGGCCACAGGATTGGTCCGATCTATGGCGACCGGAATTAACCGGTAAAATTGCCCTAATTGATAATCGTCGCGAAGTCATCGGTTTAACCCTAAAAAAATTGGGTTATTCTTATAATTCTAGTGATTTAAAACAAGTTACGGGACTAAAAGACCAGCTATTCGCCTTACAAAAACAGGTAAGATTTTATAGTTCTCAATATTATTTACAACCCCTAATACTCGGTGATGTCTGGCTGTCTGTGGGTTGGTCTAATGATATTTTACCAGTGAGCGATCGCTATAATAAAATCAAAGTTGTTGTCCCCAAATCTGGCACTTCTCTCTGGTCAGATGTGTGGGTAAAACCAGTTTTAACTACTCCTAATTCTCTTGTCCAGCAATGGATTGATTTTTGTTGGCAACCAGAATCCGCTAATAAAATTTCTTTATTTACCTCTGGATTATCACCCCTAATTCTCACTGAAAATCCCGATCAAATTCCCCCAGATATTAGAAATAATCCTTTACTTGTCAATCCAGAAGCAGTCAAAAAAAGCGATTTTCTCAACCCTTTATCGCCAGCAACCGAGCAAGAATACGAGCAATTATGGCAAGCAATGCGACAGTCAGTATAGTCAGGAG
This sequence comes from Microcystis sp. M20BS1, assembly GCF_020245305.1. NCBI lineage: Bacteria > Bacillati > Cyanobacteriota > Cyanophyceae > Chroococcales > Microcystaceae > Microcystis > Microcystis sp. M20BS1. The sequence continues at coordinate 7,772 of NZ_JADBUZ010000184.1, forward strand.
ATACTAGACAAAATTCTGCGAGAATATTGAGGTGAAAAATACATTTACCTAACTGATAACTGATAACTGATAACTGATAACTGATTAAGCGGCTTGACTTTGGGTTTCTTGGGCGAGAAAAGTAAGGATAGAAGCTTTTTCAATTAACCCCAAAACCCTGCCGTTTTCCTCTACCACTGTCACTTGAGATAAATTTTCTCCTTCCAAAATTTTCACCACATCTAGGAGGGAAGTATTAGACAAAACCAGTTTGAGACTTTCGCTAGTTTGTAATAACTGGCCGATATTTACCTGGGTCCATTGGGAAGTGGGAATTGTTTTCAGATCCTCTAAATTAATCACTCCTAATAGTTTACCTTCGCTATCGGTAACTAGGAATTTAGACCATTGTTGTTTACCGATAACATAATTATTAGCAAAATCGCGCAGGGTTAAATTAATCGGCACTACAGGACTATTAGGAGAGATAACATCTTTAGCGGTGTAGCGACTTAGGAAATCTTGAACCTTAGCTGATTGAGCGGAAAAGCCAGCATTTTGTAGGAGGAAAACGCCAATTAATAGCGTCCAAAAACTGCCAAATTGACTGATTCCGAGAATTGATAGCGCACCGATGACAATCGCTAACCAACCAAAAAATTGACCGAAGCGACTAGCGAATAAAACCCCTTTATTGGGATTACCCGTTACTTGCCAAACGATGGCTTTAAGGATATTACCACCATCTAAAGGTAAACCGGGGATTAGGTTAAATAACCCTAGGGCGAGGTTGATATAGGCAAGCAGAGAAAGAATCGCCGCCATCGGCCCATTTAAGCTAATATTGAGACCAATAATTAGGAAGATACCGAAGAGCAGTAAACTAACTAAAGGGCCAGCAATTGCTACGAGAAAAGCTTCTAGAGGAGTTTTCGATTCTCTGCCGAGAGTTGCCAAACCACCGAATAAAAAGAGGGTAATTGATTTGACTTCAATACCTTGGGCGATGGCAACAAAACTATGACCTAATTCGTGGGCAACCACGGAGGCAAATAGGAGAATAGCGGCAAAAAATCCTAAGAGCCAGGGCATAATTCCCGTTAACTGGGGAAACTGACTTAATTCTCCTCCATAGGTTAAGGTAATTAACCCCAGAACAAAGAACCAAGAAGGATTAATATAAAAGGGAATTCCAAAGAGATTCCCGACTCTAATGTTGCCATTCATTTTGTATCTTCTCCAATTGTTGGGGACTAACGCCAAGAAGATTAGGTTATCAATTACGCCATTCACTTCTGTTAACAATTGTAACAAAACTGCAAATCTCTCCGGCATTCCTTTAGGGAGTAAAAACCGTCATTGCTGTGGTTCGGTTATTTTCGTAGGAGAACTAAATTAATGATTAATTATTTACGCGGACAAGCGATCGAGGTGATCAAAACCCCCAATAACCGACTGATCTTGATTTTAGACGTAAACCAGATCGGTTACGAAATCCAAATTCCCTCGCGATTAGCCCTAGACATCGGCAAAGATAACAATGATAGTCGTCAGATTTTTACTCACCTACTCCTTCGCGAGGAGCAGCCTTTATTGTACGGTTTCGGCACCGCCCCAGAGCGAGATCTGTTTCGTCAACTGCTTTCCGTCAATGGAGTTGGAGCGCAATTAGCCCTAGCTTTAATCGATACCTTGGGGATTGAGGAACTTGTGGTGGCGATAGTGACAGGAAATACCAAAATTTTGAGCAAAACCCCCGGAGTCGGCTTAAAAACAGCAGAGAGAATCGCTTTAGAGTTAAAAACTAAATTGGCAGCATGGCGACAGCTAAAAGAAGCGACGACGACAACCACGGCAATACTACCGGCAGCGGAAATCCTCGAAGATGTGCAGATGACCCTTTTAGCTTTAGGATACAGCCGGGAGGAGATCGATCGAGCTATCGCAGTCCTCAGTCAAGATGCTTTATTCAGTAAAAATACTCAGCCAGAAGACTGGATTAAAGGGGCAATTAATTGGCTAGGCTAAATCAGTCGTCAGGAGGCAGGAGACAGGAGACAGTTTCATTGTATTCTCCCCACACCCCACACCCTACACCCTACACCCTACACCCTACACCCTACACCCCACACCCTACACCCTACACCCCACTCCGGCGCTCCTTTCTCAGGGCAAATGTTAAAAAGTATTACGAAAATAGTGAGAAGGTGAACCAGATGCCGCAAAATAGTTGCGTTAGGTCGCTCTAGCTAGGGAAGTCTTGAGACGCTGAGGCGGAAACGAGATAACTTAAGCGTAGTGACCACGACTGCTATAAAATGTCAGATTAAGTTTATTAATCTCACTTAGTTGGGAGGAATCCATCAATGAGTATCGTCACGAAATCGATCGTGAATGCTGATGCTGAAGCTCGTTACCTCAGCCCCGGCGAACTAGACAGAATTAAAGCCTTCGTTACCAGTGGTGCCGCTCGTTTACGCATCGCTGAAACCCTGACTGGCGCTCGCGAAACCATCGTCAAACAAGCTGGCGATCGCTTATTCCAAAAACGTCCTGACATCGTTTCCCCCGGTGGCAACGCTTACGGCGAAGAAATGACCGCTACCTGTCTGCGTGACATGGACTACTACCTACGTTTAATCACCTACGGAGTAGTTGCTGGTGATGTCACCCCGATTGAAGAAATCGGTTTGGTCGGTGTGCGTGAAATGTACAAATCTTTAGGAACCGACATCGGTGCCGTAGCTCAAAGCGTTCGCGAAATGAAAGAAGTTGCTACTGGTCTTATGTCTTCTGACGATGCTTCTGAAGCTTCTTCCTACTTCGATTACGTGATCGGCTCTATGTCGTAGAATAACTCCTTTGTGAATTGTTCTAGACACACCCCCCGTAAACCTCTTAAGATTAAGCAAAACCCAAGGAAGAACCACCATGCAAGACGCAATTACTTCTGTTATCAACTCTGCTGACGTTCAAGGCAAATACCTTGACGCTTCTGCTCTCGGCAAACTGAAAGGCTACTTCGCCACCGGTGAACTGCGCGTGCGCGCCGCTAGTGTCATTAGCGCCAACGCTGCCGGTATCGTTAAGGAAGCTGTGGCTAAGTCCCTGTTATACTCTGACGTAACCCGTCCCGGTGGCAATATGTACACCACCCGTCGTTACGCCGCTTGTATCCGTGACCTCGACTACTATCTCCGTTATGCTACCTACGCTATGTTAGCTGGAGATCCTTCTATCCTCGACGAGCGCGTTCTCAACGGACTGAAAGAAACCTACAACTCTTTAGGTGTACCCATCTCCTCCACCGTTCAAGCTATCCAAGCGATGAAAGAAGTCACCGCTAGTTTAGTTGGTGCTGATGCGGGTAAAGAAATGGGGATTTACTTCGACTACATTAGCTCTGGCTTAAGCTAGAAATAACGAACTCGGACAAAATAGGTTCGGGAAGCCGAGGATGAGTGCTAGGTCTTTAAAGGCTGAATCTGTCCAAGATAGGTTTTGACGAGCTAGTATTGATCCTTGACTCCCGACCTTTGTTATTTTAGGAAAAAGCCCTCGTTAGTTTGAGCGACAAGTTTTTCAGCGATTAGGAGAAGTCAATCCATGCGGATGTTCAAAATCACCGCTTGTGTTCCAAGCCAAAGCCGCATTCGGACACAACGGGAATTACAAAATACCTATTTTACCAAACTCGTTCCCTACGATAATTGGTTTCGTGAGCAACAACGCATCATGAAAATGGGCGGCAAAATTGTCAAAGTGCAGTTAGCTACTGGCAAACCGGGAACTAATACAGGTTTACTGTAATCGGCTGCCACTAGAACTTAAAAAAAGAGGTCTTTCCAGACCTCTTTTTGCTTTAGGGATTTTTTTCAAACTGCAAAGCGGCAGAATTGAGACAATAGCGTTTTCCCGTCGGGGGTGGACCATCATTAAAAACGTGACCGAGATGAGCATCACAGGCGGCACAAACAATCTCTGTCCGCACCATGAAAAAACTAACATCTCGCTCGTACTTAATATTGGCCCCGTTAGCAGCAGTCCAGAAACTCGGCCAACCAGTACCCGAATCATACTTGCTGTCAGAAGTAAATAACTCCGTACCACAGCAGACACATTTGTAAATACCTTTTTCTTTATTATCGTGATATTTACCCGTAAAAGCCCGTTCTGTTCCCTTTTTGCGAGTAACTTGGAACTGTTCGGGAGTTAGCTGGGCCTGCCATTCCGCCTCGGTTTTACGAACTTTTTCTACCATAGTCAGGACAACCGCCATTATGATTAAATTTCCCTTTTTAGTCTAACCTGAGTTCGAGATCTAGGTTTTTTTCATAAACATGAAGTATGACCTGATTTAGCATCGCCTTCTGACGACGTACTCCCCAAAAGGAAAACTTGGCCAGGAAACCCTATAGACTTAACATAACCTCAGCTTATCAATGGTATAAGTAACAATATCGTTAAACCCCTTTACAAACCGTTACAAAGTCCTTAAGATAGAGACATCATCAATCAATCGTACCTCGATAACTTAATAGGAATCATAAACCAATGACCACCACTCTACAACAGCGCGAGAGCGCTTCCCTGTGGGAGCAGTTCTGCCAGTGGATCACCAGCACCAACAACCGTCTTTATGTCGGCTGGTTCGGTGTGATCATGATCCCCACCCTGCTCAC
>NZ_JADBUZ010000185.1:0-3689 GCF_020245305.1 Microcystis sp. M20BS1
GAATGCTTCGCCCCTACAGGACGCGGGCCGATGAAGACGCAAGGTTTTGAACGACGATTCTCTCAAAATCTTGCACCTGTTTCGCGAGAAAAGCCCCAAAACCTTTACTTTGCCTACATTTCAAATTTATTCAGCAAACCCTATCTAAAATTAAATCCCTGACGATGTTAGCGATCGCAAATTCACCATAAAAACTTCTGGAGGGGATGTAAGACCAAAAGCTGGGCGTAAGTTCGTCTTAAGGCAGTCCCCCGTGAAATAGGAAGCTCTCAACGACCTTGAGAGTAGTTCAAAGGCACTGTCTAGCAGTAATCTATTAAGTTGACAAAAGGGATACTTTAGCAGAATATTTAGCGTAGTAGCCGCCATAAAAACACTGCCTTTGTCCGTTCAATCTCTCGAAAATGCCGAAATATTCGCTAATTATTCCGATTTATAACGAGGAAGAAACCATTCCAGAACTCTATCGCCGTGTCAGTGCCGTCATGGATAGTTTAGATGATTCTGTGGAACTGATTCTGATTAATGATGGCAGTGGGGACCGGTCCTTAAAATTAATGCGGGAACTACAGGAAAGAGATGCTAGGGTCTGTTACATTAGCTTTGCTCGCAACTTTGGCCATCAGGCAGCAGTAACAGCAGGACTAAATTTCGCTAGGGGTCAAGTTATTGTTGTCCTCGATGCCGACTTGCAAGATCCACCGGAATTGATTCCCAAAATGATTGAGTCTTGGCAAGCAGGTTATCATGTGGTTTACGCCCAGAGAACAAAACGGAAAAAAGAAAGTTGGTTTAAACGCCTAACTGCCTACGTTTTCTATAGATTGCTGCGACAATTAGCCGACGTGGATATCCCTGCGGACACGGGGGATTTTTGTCTGATGGATCGTCAGGTGGTGGAAGTATTAAATTCTATGCCAGAACGGAATCGTTATATTCGCGGTTTGCGCGCTTGGATTGGTTTCCGACAAACTGCTGTTAAATTTGAGCGGGATCCCCGGTTTGCTGGCGAAGTCAAATACACTTTTAAAAAATCCCTAGCTTTAGCGATTAATAGCTTGGTGTCTTTTTCTAAGATTCCCCTGCGTATTTCCACTTATTTAGGCTTATTTTCTGCTTTAATTGCCCTGTTGATGGCTTTACTGGTTCTCTACTGGCGCTTACAGCAACCCGACTCTCCTGTTACTGGTTTAGCTACTATCTTGATCGCTGTGTTTTTCTTGGGTTCGGTACAATTGATCAGTATTGGCATATTAGGGGAATACGTCGGGCGAATTTACGAAGAAGTTAAAGGCAGACCAGCCTATACAATCGCTGAGATCGCTGGGTTGGAAATTAATTAAACCTTCCCAACAACTATCAATTAATTCTTGTCGATTAAAGATTTTGTTAACTTCTTAAATAAGCAATAAGCTGTTGACTATCTAAATTACTGGTTAAGACCGCCTATGATCGAGAAGAGAGGGTTTGATCATTTGTCCTAAAATTTCTAATAGGCAGTGCAGCTTACCCCATTCGTACAAAAAAATTAGCAGAGCAGCTAATAGAAATTAAACTCCAATAGCAGAGAAAAACTGTCTAACTTTGCCCACAACAGCGATTGATCCCTAAACTATCTAAAATTAAATCACTAACGGCGTTAGCGATGGCAAATTCACTATAAAAACTTTCGCGGAAATCAAAAGCTTGCATCTCGGTAACGATCGCAATCACCAAGTTACCGAGATCGTTTTCCCCTTCCAAACGCTGACGCAGAAAAATTTGACTAGCACGTTCAGCGATAGTATCGTTAATAGCTTCGGGAATAAATTCCGCATCTAACCAACGATGCAAAGCGGTGCGCAGCCAAGTTTGTTCCTGTTGGGGGTTTTCGATCGGTGGTAAAGTAATAGGCGGAATTGGTGCGGGATGATCGGGCATAATTAGAGAATGATCAGGCTACGAGACTGAATTCTTGGGGGGAGTTGTGGATACCGCCTCTATTATACAAGGATACGCACGCGGTTACTTTCTCATGGCTGATGAGGGGGGGCGATTGGATTGGTATTCTAGTAAAAATCGCGCTCTTATTCCTCTAGATCGGCGTTTTAGCTATCCCAAGTCCCTAAAACGAGTTTTGAATCAAAATCGCTTTACCGTGGCTATTAACCGCGATTTTGCTGGGGTTTGTGCCGGTTGTGCCGATCGCTCGCTGACTTGGATTTCCCCGGAGTTAATCCAAATCTATCAGCAATTACACCAGGCTGGTTGGGCCCACAGTTTCGAGACTTGGCAAGGGGATCAATTAGCGGGGGGGATTTTAGGTTTAGCAATTCGCGGGGTTTTTATCGGAGAATCGATGTTTTATAAAATTCCCGATGGTTCTAAGGTAGCCATGGTCAAGTTAGTTGAACACCTCAGAGAACGGGATTTCTGTCTATTTGATGCCCAAATGCAAAATCCCCATCTGGCTAGATTTGGGTCCTATACTATCCCCGAAAAAGAATATCATCTCCTATTGAAAAGCGCTCTGTTGAAGCATTGCCATTTTGTTTAAGTATTGTTTCCGATTGTAAGTAGCTAGACACAATCTAAGTACAGGACAAGGTGGCGCATCTTAACAATTTTTGACAAAATCAACTTTGTCTGAGTTGCTTACCCAGTCGGCGATTTAGGCATATTTGAGGAGAATTGGCCATCTCAATTGTTAAGCAAAAATCGACCAAATGTTAAGATTTCGTAACTATTTTGATTGACTTGTATCACCTGAAATGCCCATGAGGATCACAAAATTGGCCAATTGTCAATAGCTTTTGAGATGCTCTCATCCTGATTGGCGCGAGTTATGCTATACTATAAGCTTAGGCTTTTCGTTACTTGGCATGATTCGATCAGGGGGCATAAATCGAAGCAATGTCTTTCTGTGTAAGGGTTTTATCCTTTATAACCCCCCTCCATTGCATAGCACAAACCGAAGAGCCTAAACTGCTAAAAGCTGAACTTTTTCTGGATCGGCTAGAAGAAATCACAGACCAAGCTTCTGACGGTATTCAGAAAGCCAAGCTTTAAACCGTTCGCAGTACCCAAATCAAACTATCTCTTTCATTTAATCAACTCAAACTACTGGAGAGGCTCATGGTTGAAACTACAACAAAACTCAAAAAGTTTACGATTTTACATTCCAATGATATGCACGGCGACTTTTTAGCGGAGGCTAAAACTGGACAAGGTGGTTTGATCGGCGGGTTATCATTGCTTTCTGGTTATATCAATCAAGTGCGTCAAACGGAAAAAAATACACTTTATGTTATTTCAGGTGATATGCTTCAAGGTTCGATGATTGATACCGAATTTAAAGGCTTATCAACCATGGAAATTATGAATTACCTAGCACCTAATGTAGTGACTTTAGGAAACCACGAATTAGACTATGGCTTTCCTCATTTGCTCTTCTTAGAAAAAATGGCAAACTTTCCTATTGTTAATGCCAACTTGTACATTAAAAAGTACGGTAAAAGGTTGATGAACCCCTATATCATCCTCAATGTAGATGGATTTGATGTTATGTTCATTAGACCTCTTGCATAATTTTTTTATGGTATAATATAAGGTTTTGCTTTTTTCTCAATTCTTAGATTGAAGTGGAAAAAAGAATAAAATGTGATCTTAGGTCAGGAAATCATCTATAATTTTGCTATGTTTATTAGCAA
>NZ_JADBUZ010000186.1:0-30107 GCF_020245305.1 Microcystis sp. M20BS1
AATTCGTTCGAGCAAGAGTTTATCAATTAATTGTTTGGTTTCGTCAGAGACGGTTTTATTAGTGGGATTGATCACAAACTGACGACCACATTCTTTACATTGACGTTTGGGTTTTCCATTATGAATAGAACCATTCTTGATAGTATGGTGAGAACCACAATTAGGACAGGGGAATAGAGGTGAAGGGGGGATTTTGTTCGGTGCTAGACTGATATTTGAGTAAGCCAGACAGGAGCCAGAAAAAGATATTTATCAGAAAAGTCATGATCAAGCTAGAGGTTTAAAGACTGATCGGGTTCCAATTATTTTTATTAATAAATATTTTACACAATTCATACCAGGTAAGCAAGAGAGCTACGCCACTACTACCGAATCATTACCTAGTTTTGGTTTAATTTTATCTAGAAAATTTTGTTATGAAAAATCTTCAACAAACTATTAGATTTACCTTATCATATTTACTTCTTACTGCTAGAGTTCTTGCCGCACCACCCCCCACTCGTATTAATTATTGTTCTAACACTTTTATCCAAGAAATAACCACCAGATTTGATGACGAAGCTGATGCAGAAGCAGTTGTGGTTCTAACCAACGGAGTTGTTCTGTTTTTCTATGTGAAAATTGATGAAGTTCCAGCTTGAAAAACAGCTTTACCCGGCGATAAAGTAAAACTCTGTTTAACTCAAGTGCCAGATGATTGTCCACCGGGTTTCGCAATCAGTTAATTTAATCGTTTTTCAATCATTCCAGATGAAAAAAATTAATCTATCCCGGAGTCGTGAATAACGATTAATTATTAATACTTTAACCAAAACGACCGCTAACATAATCTCTAGTGGACTCTTGAGCGGGATTTTGAAAGATAACCTCGGTGCGATCATATTCCACTAAATAACCCACTTTACCACCTTTTGGGGTCGGTTCAGCATTATAAAAAGCCGTTAAATCAGAAACCCGCGACGCTTGTTGCATATTGTGGGTGACAATAACTATAGTATATTGGGTTTTCAATTCGTGAATTAATTCCTCAATTTTTAGGGTAGAAATTGGATCGAGTGCCGCACAGGGTTCATCCATTAAAACAACTTCCGGTTTAACCGCAATAGCGCGAGCAATACATAACCTTTGTTGTTGTCCTCCCGATAAAGCTAAACCACTTTCCTTGAGTTTATCTTTAACATCATCCCAGAGAACGGCTTTTTTTAAAGATTCTTCCACTAATTGATCCATATCACCGATGTAACCATTTAAGCGCGCCCCAAAAGCGATATTTTCATAGATAGATTTGGGGAAAGGATTCGGTTTCTGAAAAACCATACCGATGCGACTGCGTAACCCGATAGGATTAACGGAATTACCATAAATATCTTGGCCCCGAAAGGTAACTTTTCCCTCAATTTTGGCACTTTTAACTAGATCATTCATGCGATTAAAACAGCGCAAAACCGTACTTTTTCCGCAGCCAGAAGGACCGATAAAAGCGATCGCTTTTTTCTCGGGAATATCAAGGTTAACATCACGAACAGCGAGATTAGAACCATAGTAAACGTTTAAGTTTTTGGTTCTCAAAACCGCATCGGTGACAACATCGCTACTATACATAATCTTTAAAGGAATAGGTGTTGGGGAAAAGGGAGAAGGGAGAGGGAAAGAGGGAAGAAAAAAGCTGATAACTGATAACCGATAACTGATAACTGATAACTGATTTAGCCAAAACGTCCACTAACATAATCTTTAGTTGCTTGTTCTTGAGGATCACCGAAGATTTTGTCCGTATGATCAAACTCGACTAAATAACCAATTTTGCCACCTTTATCGGTGGGTTCAGCGTTATAAAAAGCCGTTAAATCCGCTACTCTAGTAGCTTGTTGCATATTGTGAGTAACAATAATAATTGTATAACGTTCTTTTAATTCGTGCATTAATTCCTCAACTTTTAAAGTTGAAATTGGATCCAGTGCCGAACAGGGTTCATCCATTAATAATACTTCTGGTTGAGCGGCAATAGTGCGAGCAATACATAATCTTTGTTGTTGTCCCCCCGATAGGGAAAAACCGCTTTCTTTTAGTTTATCTTTTACTTCTTCCCAGAGAGCTGCTCGACGCAAGGAAGTTTCTACTAATTCATCTAAATCGCCTTTATAACCATTTAATCGCGCTCCGTAAACCACATTATCGTAGATGGATTTGGGAAAAGGATTAGGGCGCTGGAACACCATACCGATATATTTTCTGACTTCGACAGGATCTACCTCTTGAGAGTAAATATCTTGGTTATGATAAAAAACTTTGCCGTCAATACGAAAACCGTGAATTAAATCATTGAGACGATTAAAACACCTGAGAATGGTACTTTTTCCACAGCCAGAGGGTCCGATAAAAGCGGTGACTCTATTTTTGGGAATATCGATGGAAACGTCCCGCACTGCCCGATAATTACCATAGTAAATATCAGCCTTATCGACCTTTAAAACGGTTCCTGTAGAATGGGGGTTAGAATTAGTTAGCATAAATTATTTACCTTGAATTTGGCTAATTTAGGAATCAGAAAGATAGGTAGATTTTTACTTAAATATCCCTTTTTGCTTTTCACTTTTTCCTTGACTTAATAGGTTTTCTGGCGCGTGGCTAAACGGGATAAAATGTTAGTTACCAACACCAAAAGCACGAGAATTAAAGCACCTGCCCAAGCTAATTGCTGTTGAGGGGCAAAAGGGGCAGTAGCAAAGTTGAAAACTAGGACCGAAAGGGTGGCAATCGGTTCAAAGACACCCCGAGGCCAAAAGTTAGAGAATAATGCCGTAAAAATTAAGGAGGCGGTTTCCCCAGCAGCCCTAGCAATTGCTAAGGTTACACCGGTTAAAATAGCGGGAACTGCCGCAGGAAGGACGATTTTTAGGACGGTTTGGTAGTTATAGGCCCCTAAACCCATGGCTGCCCAGCGGATGTCTTGGGGAACGATTTTTAAAGCCTCATCGGTGGTTCTAATAATAGTCGGTAACATTAACACCGCTAAACCGATCGAACCGGCCAGGGCAGAAAAGCCTAAAAGGGCTGTTCCTTCGCCAAATAAGGGCGCAACTAACAAACCGAAGGCGAAAACCCCGACAATAATCGAAGGGACACCCGCTAGAACGTTGGTAGCAAAGCGCACACCCTGGGCAAGTTTGTTATCACCGCTAAATTCCGAGAGATAAACCGCCGCTAAAACGCCGATGGGAACTGCGATCGCTGTAGCCAGGGCAACGACGATAATTGTGCCTAAAATGGCATTAGCGATGCCTCCTCCTCCTAAACCCGGTGGTGGCGGTAATTTAGTAAAGAGATTAGCGTTTAAACGACCCACCCCTTGCACAAAAACAAAGCCTAGGACGGCAAAAAGGGGAATCACGGTGACAGCTAAACATAAAGCCGAGAGAACGGTCATAATTGTCCCCAATAGCGATCGAGGACTACTCGGTTTCTTTTTGAGATTATTGCCTAAATTCGCACTATCCATATCAGTTAAAAGATGGCTTAATACTTAGCTTTGACGCGATTAACGATTAATTCTGCGAAGATATTGACTACTAGGGTCAAAACCAAGAGAACAAAACCCGCATACATGAGTGCCGATACTTGCATTCCCGATGCTTCGGCGAATTGGTTAGCCAATAAGGAAGCGATCGTGTTAGCGGGGGCGAGAATAGAGGCACTAATGCGGTTAGAATTGCCGATAATCATCGTTACTGCCATGGTTTCCCCTAAAGCACGCCCTAAAGCTAACATAATCCCCCCGACAATCCCAGAAAAAGCGGCAGGAATTAATACCCGAAAAATCGTTTCCCAACGGGTGGCCCCCAAACCTAGGGAAGCTTGTCGCAAATCCGGCGGTAAAGCGGCCAAAGAGTCGCGAGAGATAGCGATAATAATCGGCAGGATCATAATTGCTAAAATAACCCCCGCCGGTAACATTCCAGGACCCCCTAAAGGAGTACTAAACAGAGGAATCCAACTAAAATTAGCATTTAACCAGTTACCAAGGGGTCTGAGGATAGGAATCAATACAAAGATACCCCATAATCCGTAAACAACACTGGGAATAGCGGCCAAAAGTTGTACGAGAAAAACCAAAATTGTCCGCGCATTTAAGGGAATAAAATCTTCGCTTAAAAAAATGGCTGAACCGATGCCGAGGGGAACAGCAATCAGGAGGGCAATCAGAGAACTAACGAGAGTTCCGTAGATAACGGGCAGAACTCCGAATTCTTCCCGACCGCGCACGGGATTCCAAGCACTACTGGTCAAAAATCCCAGACCAAAGGTTTGAATCGCTGGTAGGGCCCGAATAAAAATAACTAGGGCAATTAGGAGCAAAATCAGCCCAATAGCGATGGCAAAGGCGGTGGTTAATCCAACAAAGCCTTTATCGAGGATTTTTTCCGATTCTGGACGTTCTTTAAAATTTGAGTCGGGTGGAACTGTGGGCGCACTCATGATTAGGGTTTAAATCCAGCTAGTTTGCGGCAGCTAAGGGAGAAATTGGCCTTTCTCCACTACTATTGTAACTTTGAATACATTTTTTCGGCGACTAATCCACGTTGATCGTGTAATCAGGATAGATGACATCGGCAGCGGCGGCTACTCGTTCCCGAACGTTTTTCGGTAGGGGAATATAACCAAGGGGAGCTGCTTGTTCTTGTCCTTGGTTAAGTCCAAATTCAATCATCGCCTCCATTGCTAAAGCTTTTTGGGGATCGTTGTATTTTTTGTAAACCAACATCCAGGTATAGGTGACAATGGGATAGGAATTTTCTCCCGGCGGATCGATGATAAAAGCCCGCAGATTTTCGGGTAATTCCACCGTGGCTAAGGTGGCAGCGGCGTTGGTTTCATTGGGGATAACGAATTGACCGGCTTGGTTTTGTAAAACGGCCATGGGCAGGTTATTATTTTTAGCGAAACCGTACTCGATATAACCGATCGAGCCTTGATTTTGTTGAATTAGGGCAGTTACACCCTCATTGCCTCTACCGCCAAGAAATTTACCTTTTTTGGTCGGCCATTGTACGGCTTTTCCTTCACCGATACTTTTTTTCCATTCGGGACTAACGGCGCTTAAAAACTTGGTAAAAACTCCCGTTGTTCCGCTACCGTCTGCCCGGTGAACTACGGTAATTTCTTCATCGGGTAGTTTTAAATCGGGGTTATCGGCGGCAATTTTGGCATCGTTCCAACGGGTAATCGTGCCTAAAAAGATGCCTACATAGGCTTCTCTACTTAGTTTCAGCCCTTCTACTCCGGGCAAATTATAAGCCATAACGATGCTTCCCGCCGTCATCGGTAGCAGTAAAACCCCTCGGCTAACTCTGGCCATATCCTCGTCACTCATGGCCACATCGGAAGCGCCAAAATCGATCGTACCTTGGATAAATTGTTCGACTCCCGCCCCGCTACCGGTAGATTGATAGTTAATTAGTAGTTTGGAAAATAGTTGATTAATGGTGACAAACCAGTTTTGATATAGGGGTGCAGGAAAAGAAGCACCCGCACCATTGAGGGCGACCTCTCCTTTTAGGGGAACCTGGGCGATTCTATTGCTTCCCTCTCCGCTGGTTCCCGCCGTATCGCCGCCACCACAAGCGGTTAAAGTCGCTGTTAGAGTCGCTAGGGATAAGGCTGTTAGTAAATTGGTCTTGTTTCTGCTGGGCATAGGATTAATTTTGATCCGTAAACTGCCTTAAATCTTACGCTAAAAGTTACCACTGCTTGGTAAAGAATAGGTTAAGAAGTGAATAAAAGAACGTAATGTATTGTCAAGAAAAGTTTTCTCGATAACTAGACAAAAATCTCAACTTCTTTTACTATCTATTTTGACTAAACATTAGTTTTAAGTCGCGGGTAAAGCCGCTAACTTTTCCCGTCTATATAGGGGGTTTCTCTTTCCGTACCATTATAGTGACGTAAAAACAACAAAGAAAAGATTAAGGTTTTTAGCCATCATCCCTCAGCTTTTTTCTTCCCACTTCCCCACTGATAACTGAAAAGTCTCCCCAATACCCGTTTTTACTTTCTCCTTTTGACACCTATGCTAGAAATCTTTACTCAGCTATCTCGTCCGACCAAAGTAGTGGCAACCATACTAGGAACTGCTCTACTTTTACCCGCTTGTGCCAATATTAATCCTCAAGATCTAAAACCAATTAAAATCGATGGTTCGAGTACCGTAGCACCAATTACTGATAAAGTTCTCGAAGATTTTAAAGCTAATACCCCTAACAAAGCTTTGGCTGATGTTAAAATTGACGCTAATATTTCAGGAACTGGCGGCGGTTTTAGAAAATTTTGTGCGGGAGAAACGGATATTAATAATGCTTCTCGGCCGATTTCTGTGGAAGAATTAAAAGAATGTGATGCTAATAAGGTCAGATTTATCGAACTACCGATCGCTTTTGATGCTTTAACCGTGGTAGTCAATCCCAAAAATAACTGGGTTGATGATATTTCCACCACAGAATTAAGAACTATTTGGGAACCAGCGGCCGAGAATAAAATCAAACGTTGGAATCAAATTAATCCCGCTTGGCCCGACCAACCGATTACCCTTCACGGGCCGGGTAAAGATTCCGGAACCTACGATTTTTTTAGTGATGTAATTAACGGCAAAGATGCCAGTCGTGGGGACTTTAATTTTAGTGAAGATGACCAAGCTTTAGTTAATGCCGTCAGTCAAGATGCCAACGCTTTAGGCTATTTTGGCCATGCTTACTATGAACAAAATCGGGATAAATTAAAAGCTTTGAAAGTTAACGGTATTGAACCAACTCGCGGCAATGTCGAGGATAGTAAATATCAGCCTTTATCTCGTCCTTTGTTTATTTATGTTAATGCTCAAAAAGCCCAAGAGAATCCCGCTTTAGAGAAATTTGTTAAATATTATCTCGATCGAGTTCCTGATTTATTAGATAGTATTGGTTATATTCCCCTACCGGATGAGGCCTATCATTTGGCACGGGTACAGTTGCAAAAATTTGAGGTAGGAACGGTTTTTAATGGCCGACCTCAACCCAATTTAACCATCGGGGAATTACTTCGCAAACAAGCTCAATTTGAAGCGAAGTAGGGTTTGCGGCAAAAAGTAGGGGCGAAGCATTCGGATAGAAAATCTACGGTTTCACCGATAGGTTATTGCCCGAATGCTTCGCCCTTACAGGACTCTCAAAATCTTGCACCTGTGGGGGCGAAACAGTACCCTAAAACTCTTACCTCGTCTATATTTCACATTTATTCAGCAAACCCTAAGTAACGATTCCCATCTGGTAGGAAAATATAGCGTTTCCTGTTCGCAAGAGGTACATTGTCGATGGTGAAAAGCTTAATCAGCAAAGGTTTGACTGTGCCACACAGGTGTGAGAAACGCTATATATAAGGATTTTCCTACTCCTATCTGCCTCCTAACATAGCAAAAGGTTTGCCAATTTCACCCAACAGAGATACAGAAAAAAAAGAGGGGACAAACCCCCCATTCAGCGTATCAATAAACTTGTTAATTAACCCTTCGGTGTCGCCCCAAATTGCTCAATGAGGATAGAAGTTAACACCGATTTTAAGTCTTCACAGGGAATCCCTTTTTGTACACAACTTCCCAGGTGAGCATCTTTACCCACTTTACCCCCCATGTAGAGGTCAACTCCCTCCACGGTTTTGCCGTCTTTGCGAGCTTTTGTCCCCATCAAACCGATATCGGCCACTTGGGGTTGTCCGCAGGAGTTAGGGCAACCGGTCCAGTGCATACGCACACCCCGGGGAATATTTAATTCGGCATCTAACTGACGAATCAAGTCCACAGCCTTATTTTTGGTTTCAATCAGGGCAAAATTGCAGAATTGCGCCCCCGTGCAAGAAACGAGCGCTCGTTGTAAAGGAGTGGGATTGGGGGTAAACTTAGCCAGTAAAGGCTCGGTTAAAAGAGTTGGCATATTTTCAGCCGCTATATTGGGAATAATCACGTTTTGTTCCACGGTTAAACGCAATTCTCCGCTGCCATACACTTCGGCAATCCGGGCTAAATCTAACATATCATCGGCAAATAGACGGCCAACGGGAACACAAAGACCGATATAGCTCAATCCCTCCTGTTTTTGGGGAAAAACTCCTAAATGATCTCGTTTTTCCCAGTCAATAGCGTCTTTTTCCGCTGCCGTTGCCAAGGGATAACCTAGGTGATTAGCCACCCGCGTGCGGAATTCCTCAATTCCCCACTCATCAATTAACCACATTAAACGGGATTTTTGACGATTGGCGCGTAATCCGTTATCGCGGTAAACCTCCAAAATTCCTCGGCATAAATCCACCACCTCCTGATTCGGTCTCACCCAAACATTCATGGGAATTGCCGCTTCACAGCGTTTAGCCGAGAAAAAGCCACCTACCACAACATTAAAGCCTAATTCTCCCTCTTTATAGGCAGGAACAAAGGCAATATCGTTAATTTCCGCATGAACAGAGTTATCCCGGCCCCCCTCGATGGCAATATTAAATTTGCGGGGCAGATTGCTAAATTGATAATTACCTTGACCGTAGTTGGTAATCATATCTTGGACTTTTTGGACTAATTCCCTGGTGTCAATTAATTCATCCGCATCTAGTCCCGCCATGGGTGAACCGGTAATATTTCTGACATTATCCATGCCCGATTGTACCGAAGTCATACCCACGGATTTTAGTCGTTGGAAAATATCAGGAATATCTTCGATACGAATACCGCGTAATTGTAGGTTCTGACGAGTAGTAATATCGGCATTGCCATCATCGCCGTAACGCTGCACGATTTCCCCTAAAACGCGCATTTGCTCACTGCTAATAATGCCGTTAGGAACCCGTAAACGCATCATGAATTTACCCGGGGTGACGGGACGATAAAAAACCCCCACCCATTTTAAGCGATGTTCTAAATCGGTTTTATCCATCGCTTCCCAACCGATTTGGGCAAAATGATCTAGTTCATCTTTAATGGCTAATCCGTCTTTTTCGGCTTTAAATTTCTCGAATTTATTGAGAGTTGTTCCATCTTTTTCAGGTGCTTGTACCACGAATCTATCTCCTTTTGGTTTGTGGGTGTAATTGTTCTAGTTGGTGCGGGTTAGAAATGAAGAAATCCGGATTTAACAATAAGTATTCTGTAAAATACTGTCGTCATTAGCAAAAATTTAGTAATTTACCTAGTCTCTATTTGTTATTTAATTCTTTTTAACTTGGGTGATTTTGTATTGTTTGTAACAGAAATCTCCTAACCATCGTGTTTAGGCATTTATATCATGCAGTAAGTGCATTGAGGTGGGGAAGTGGGGTGTGGGGTGTGGGGTGTGGGGAGATGGGAGAATAAATAAAAATAATCTCCTAACTTGAAAATAGAGGCTGAAATAACGCAAATTCGTCAATCATACTAAATCCGTTGAGTATAGGCTACATATCAGGACAGGCACTCCTGCAAGTGGAGTGACTCTTAAATTATTACAGATGTATCAGCAGCCGCGTGTAAGCATCCTACCGAAAAACTAATGCGCTCCGGGGTTTGGGGGGTAGAACCCCCCAAAAACTTGGATTGAGCAATAAAATCGTAAGTAATACGGCCATCCGTTGAGTATAGGCTACATATCAAGAGAGGCACTGACTGGAAAATAGAAGCTGAAATAACGCCAATTCGTCAATCAGAATATTGTCATGCTTGGTGGTGTCAACTTTGGCATCGCGACTGCTTTCTGTCTCCTCTGAATTTTCCTAAGCGAGAAACTTAACCAACTCCTCTAATTTTTGCCAAGCTAACCCACTGGCTAAAATCTCGCGAGCGAGGGCGAAACCAGCAGCATGATCGCCAAAAGTGACCTTTTCTGCCACCTGTAGGGCAAGAGCGGCATTAATCGCCACAGCATCCCGTTGAGCGGGCGTTCCCCCCCCTTGCAGAACATTTTTGAGGATTTCGGCATTTTCTGGCACTTCCCCGCCTTTAAGGGCATTTAAACTGGCTCTAGGGATAGAAATTGACAAGGGATCGATCGCCGCAGAAATCACCTCGCCATTATTTAATAAAGCCATATCGGTCAGATCTCCCAACCCCACCTCGTCGAGTTTTTCCCGGCCGTGAACAATAATCGCCTTGGGGGTTCCCATTTGTGCTAAAGCTGTGGCCATGGGGGTGAGAAATTGCTGGTCATAAACCCCGATAACTTGACCTGTGGGACGGAGAGGATTAACTAGAGGACCCAGAAGATTAAAAACCGTGCGAACTTTCAGGGTTTTGCGGAGATTAGCCACACTTTTCAGGGCCGGATGCCAACCGGGGGCAAAAAGAAAGGTCACTCCCACCCCATCTAAAGCCGCGGCCACTTTCTCGCTAGGGGCGCTTAAATTAACCCCAAGATATTCTAAAACATCGGCCGAACCGACTTTACTGGAGGCGGAGCGATTGCCGTGTTTAGCCACTTTTACGCCCCCGGCGGCCGCCACAAAAGCCACGGCAGTGGAAATATTAAAGGTTGAAGCCCCGTCACCGCCGGTGCCACAGGTATCGATAACGGGAGTAGTATGGGGTTTAGGGTCTTCTAAGCGAGATTGTTGCCGTAAAACTCCGGCCATTCCCGCTAATTCGGCGGCCGAGACTCCTTTTGCTTGCAAAGCCGCTAAAATCGCCCCCGATAAAACTTCCGGAATCTGGCCGTTTAACCATCCGGTCATTAATTCTTCAGCTTGGTTAAGGGAAAGGGATTTTTGATCGAGTAGTTGCTGCAGTAGGTTTGGCCAGTCTTGATTGGTCATCGCTGTTCCATTGCTGTGGGGATGGGGCGATATACTATCATAGCGGTTTGTCTGGAGAATCGAGCGCTCCTAGTAATTTGGCTCTCTTAGGTTTGGTGGGTAAAATGTATTCTAAAATACAGTTTTGCGGCCGAGTGAGTGGGACGAACCACAGAGACACAAAGGACACAAAGACTGATCGCTACTATATAAGTTAAACTTATTACACAAAGAATAAGAGAGCCGGAATTTTTACTTCAAATCGAGCAAACCCTGTTCTTTTAACTTAGGATTAAAACGAATTTCCATCTGTACTCCCCGTTTTTCTAGAGTTGATAAAACATCGTTTTCTACTCGTCTGGATACCTGTTTTAATAACTTGATTTGCCCTACTTCGTCAGCACTTTGATAAATTTCTTTTTCTGTCTCAGTCATGGCTAATTTAGCATCAATTGGTTCTGTCCAGAGTTTTTCATCGCCGATTACTGCCTGACTTTCTCTTAGCCAAGCTTGTTTAATCGATTCGAGAATAGTTCGATTAGGACGCTCAATCACCTGTATTTTTAGCCAATAACAAGCTTGAGGCTGTCGGGCAAGATGTTGTTTTAAACTGAGATAAATATCACGAGAATAGCCGACAAACTCTAAGACTTGTTCTCGATCAAAAATGGCATAAACCCCGATTTTTCCCTGGAAATCAACACAGATATTACCGGTGGCATCTAGGTAGGGAATGTATTCTAATTGTTCGAGATTAGCAAAAGTATCAGACTCATTCATAATTAATCGTCGCTAATTGGTTGGAGATAAGTAGGTAGGTGTTAAAAACTTTCAGATCCACCGCTGATCAAGTAGGATTGATTCAAGGTAGAGTTGATTCAAGGTAGGGTTGATTCATGAATCAACCCTACCCGTTTAAAATTGTACCAAAAAGTCTTAGGCTAAATTAGTCCCCAAAAATGATCAATTCTCAATGCCTACTGCTTCTCTTAACGAAATTGTTCACGCGGCCTTAAGTGGTCAAGTGGTTTCTTTTCCCACGGATACAGTCCCCGCTTTAGCGGTTTCTCCCCCCTATGCTGCCTTAGTTTTTGCCGCTAAAAAACGGACTTTTGATAAACCTTTAATTCTAATGGCGGCCTCAGCAGCAGATTTATGGGATTATGTCAAGGGAAATCAGGAAGAAAGGGAAATTTGGCGGCAAATGACCGAAAAATACTGGCCCGGCTCCCTAACTTTGGTTTTACCCGCTTCTGAAAAAGTACCAAAAGTTCTTAACCCTAAGGATTCTAGCACGATTGGTATCCGAGTTCCCGCTCATGCGATCGCAAGAGAAATTCTCGGTCGAACTGGTGTTTTAGCGACCACAAGTGCTAATCTGTCAGGACAAGAGCCTTTATTAACTCCAGAAGCGATTATGACTACTTTTCCCTCGGTGACGGTGTTAGCACCCACAGAAAGGCAAGCATGGGGAATAATTAATAGTGGACAACCCTCCACCGTCGCGCGTTGGCAATGTCAAAGATGGGATATCTTACGACAAGGGGCAGTTTTTCTGTAAATATGGACGATATTGACGCTTTAAAACGGGAATTACAGCAAACTCGCCTCGCTTATCAGATGGCTGTGGCAATTAATCACCTCAAAAGCAGTTTTTTAGGACGGGTTGCCCACGAATTGCGATCGCCATTGAGCAGTATGATCAGTATCCATCAAATGATTCTCGCCGATCTTTGTGAAAGTTCGGCCGAAGAAAGGGAATTTATCGCCCAGGGACAACTGGCAGGCCGTAAACTGATGGCAATGCTCGATGAGATGATTAATCTCTCGAAGCTAGAGTCGGGTACTATACCTCTGGAGCGAGAAATTTTTTCTTTAACTAAACTCTGGGAAGATTGGGCAAGTTTAACCTATTTACAGGCAGCTAATCGCAATATTCAGCTTAAATTTAGCCCTTTAACTGATGATATTGCTATTATTGCCGATTATCAATGTTTATCCTCCGCTCTTGTTCTTCTCGTCGATGCAGCGATCGCCAACCCAGGAAGTGGCTCTATTTGTATATCCGTAAGCGCTCTTGACGAGAAAAAAGTCACTATTAGTCTAGAATTTACGGGGGAAATCCCTCTCTGGCCAATGCCAGAAATTTCATCCTTGAGTTTAGAATCAAAGCCAGAAGAAGTCAAACAATTTACTCAAGTTCTTGGCTTTTCTCCTAGTCTTAAATTCCAGTTAGCGAAGGGAATTATCGAAGTATCGGGGGGGGAAATGAGCTTAGATCGAATCGATAACAATAGTCAGGACAAGCTCACAGAGATCGTTTTTTCTTTACCTCGATCGCCGGACAGGAAAACTCCTCGGGATAACGATTAAATAATACCATCGTCGTGGTGGCGTTGCTTTGGAAACCAATGCGCTGGTAAAATTGTTGTTGGTTAGTAGTCATCAAATAGACTCTTTCCACCCGATTTATTCGGGGATGGGCCAAAACTGTTTCTACTAATTTACGTCCTAAACCGGCTCCCTGATAATCGGGATGAACAATCACATCCCAAATAGTTGCCCGATAAATGCCGTCAGAAGTGGCCCGAGCAAAACCAATTAATTGCCGCTCATTCCACACCGTCACCACCGGATCACTATAGTCAATTGCGGTTTCTAAATCTTCTAAACGGCGATCTATTGCCCAAAATGCGGTTAAATTAAATAATTCTCGTAGTTGCAATAAATCTATCTTGCTTTTATCCTCGTCAAACTGAATCTGACTACAATCAACCATGATATTTCCTTAGTCTAAGACTAAAAAATAAAAGAGGATTCACGCTCGATCGGGCTGATTTATGAGCAATTTCCCCTAATCTATGTGTTTGATTATACTAAATGTCTAAGATAATCTCTAGTTTATTTATCGTGATTTCTTGACAAGTTATTAATCAGTGATCGGGAGTCAGGAGATAGGAGTCAGGAGATAGGAGATTATTTTATTTATTCTCCCCACACCCCACACCCCACACCCTACACCCCACACCCCACACCCCACACCCCACAGCAATGCTTAACAATCAAAGATCTTCGCCGGTGTCTGTCATTTGTTTAGGGGAAATCCTCTATGATCTAATTGCCGATCAAAGCGATCGCTCTATAGAGAAAGTAACTTCTTGGACAACCTACGCGGGGGGTGCGCCGGCAAACGTGGCCTGTGGATTGCGAAAATTGGGCATAAATTCGGCTTTTATCGGTTGTGTGGGCAAAGATCAACCCGGAGAACAGTTAATCGCCTTGCTAGACGCTCTCGGAGTCGATACCACTGGTGTACAGTATCATGCCACCCTACCCACCCGACAAGTTTATGTCACCCGCGATGCTGGGGGAGACAGACATTTTGCGGGTTTTGGCGGCAGAAAAACGACTGATTTTGCCGATACTGCCCTTAATGCTGACCTATTGCCCGAAAATCTGTTTAAAAATGCCGATTATCTAGTGATGGGAACCCTAGGGTTAGCCTATCCCCTTTCCCGCCGGGCAATGCAACGCGCCCTCGAATTGGCTAAAATTTACGGAGTGAAAGTATTGATCGATATCAACTGGCGACCGGTTTTTTGGACTAATCTTGAGGTTGCTCCTGATCAGATTCGAGATTTTATTGCCCAGGCCGATTTGCTCAAATGTAGCGAGGAAGAAGCAGCATGGTTATTTGGCACTGATAACCCGGGAGAAATATCGTCAAAATACCCCAATTTAGGGGCAATTCTGGTTACTGGCGGCGCAAAAGGTTGTAAATATCATTTAGGCGAAAATAGCGGCAATGTCGAGGCTTTTTCTGGGGAGGTAGTGGATACCACTGGGGCGGGGGATGGCTTTGTGGCGGGTTTTTTAGCTCGTGCCGGTCTTGTAGGCGATAAAATCGAGGAAAATGCCGATTTAGCGCGTAACGCGGTGATTTATGCCTGTGCGGTGGGGGCAATGGTGACAAGAAGAGCAGGCGCGATCGCATCCCAACCGACTCGGGAACAGGTGGAGGAGTTTCTAGCGGCCCTTGACTCCTAGAAACTATACTAGGGTTTGCGGCAAAAAGTTTTTCGTGGGGGCAGGGTGTGGGGTGTGGGGTGTGGGGTGTGGGGTTTTATCCATTTTCAGGGGGTCAATTACCTAATTTTCAGGGAAAAAGTGCCTAAATTTCCCCCCCGATCACCCCAAGGTCTGGCACTTTTTGATGGGAAAAAAGTCTAAAAGTCTTATACAACAAGGTTTTTAGATTTATTCAGCCAACCCTATACTAAATCTGGTTATTAAAAACTGATTATCTATTCCCCCTCTTGCATGAGTGCCTATCTTGATATGTAACCTATACTCAACGGATTTAGTATTATTTGCCAGTTTTTTGGTCAAACCAGTCTAAAACCCGATTCCATGCCCACCAGCGATCGCTATCGCCCCACTGACGCTGACAGGATAAACTGCTGATATAACCCACATGACCACCGTGGTTGGTTAAGAGTAGATCCACGTGGGGATTATCAGCGATCGCTGCTTGCAGATCGGGAATAACTGCGGGGGAAAAGAGGGGATCATCGGCCGCGTAGAGGATAAAAGTGGGTTTAGTTAAATAGGGTTGAAAGGGCAAGGGACTACTAGCGGCATAATAGTCAAAAACTGTCTCAAATCCTAGCTTTTTAATCACTAATTCTCGATCGAATCCGGCAATCGTGGTGGCGCGAGTAATTGCTTCGGGATCGATATGATCGGGATGAGCTTGATGGATGCGTTTGGCTAACTTGCGTAATTCCCTGGCGATCGCTTTTTCCAAATGTTTCCCCCAGGTATCCCGGACGAGATAGGATAAAGAACGATTAGAGTCTAAATTAGGACAAATTACCGCCCCACCACCGATATCGACGGGATCGATCCCCATATCTTCCTGATTCTCTGCCGATTTAATTCCCCAGAGGGCTAATTGTCCCCCCAGAGAGTAACCTGTGAACCAAAAAGGAGCGGGACAGCCCATTTTTTGAGCTTGGGCGGCAATATGAATGAAATCTAGCCCTTCATAGATGCCATCGGAGGTGAGAGTCGGGGATAATTCGGCTGTCTTACCGTGGGCCCGCCAATCGAAGAGGACGACTGCGTAGTTTCTCGCTACGGCTTTTCTGCCTAAAATCCTTAAAAACCATTGATTATCTAAGTCTCCCGTGATGCCGTAGGTCCCGATAATTGTTCCTTTCGCTTGCGGGGGAATGGAAACAATCCCGTAGATGGGGACGGCATTGGCCCCGGTGAAAATGGTTTCTTGATAGACTGGTTCGGGAATAGCGATCGTATTTTGCCAGGTTTCTCGCGCTTTTAGGGACACATAGAGAGTCATGGCAAAACCGTTTTTCAGCAATGGGGGCGGGGTGTAGGTGAGATTATCGGTCTTCGTCCTCGGATGGGCAATCATGGCAGCACAGGGGAATCTAAAAGTCAAGAGAGGGAAACAAAAATTAACTTATGTCCACCGCTTTCTTAAAAATTGTAAAGCAAATTGTCCCAAGCGGCGAGCAACTCTGGCAGGGCAGTGGCTGACCAATTGCCCTCACAACCGCGACCTTGATAGAGAATAAATCGCAGGGAATAATTATCAGGAAATCCTGCCGCTTCTAACCATAAAAGCTCGCTTTCCGCTTCACAAGCAATACTTTCTTCATCCATTAATTCTGTGGCCATGGCCGCCATAGTTGCGGTCAATTGTGATAGTAACCGACGCAAATCTTGCCACTCGGCCTCGGTTAATTCGATCGCCCAATCATCGCCACCAATTAATCCTTTATAAATGGCTGCCGTAGGATTCCAACCGAGTCGCCAACCCGAACCATATTTGAGAATTTTTTCCATAATTTTCTAGAATTTTAATAGGTCGGCATCTCCCGGTTTTGATAAAGATGGACGACTAGGAGAAGGACTAGGAGAAGGGTTAGGAGTGGGGGTTTCTTGGGGGAGAATAGCGGGGTTATAAATTTCGACTAGAAGGGTGACTAACTGCTGCCGTTGACGACGATTAAGACTGTTCATCGCTTTGATATCGGCAGCCATAGGATTAACGGTAAGGGTTGCTTGTCCGGGATAGTTTTCTTCGCTGATTTTCTCGTTCACTCCTAGGTAATCCCCTAGGGTTAATTGCCAATCAAAACGGATGAGAGTAAATCTTTTTTTGGTATCTTGATGATAACGAAGAAAGCGACTGATTAGGGTATTATTCGGATCGATCACTCCTGTCTCTCGACGGATATAGTTGTTTTCTTTCGGTAAATCTGGCATTGCTTGGTAAATTTGTTGGGCAACTGTTTCGGGGCGTTGAATTTGGCTCATCCCGGTGGATTGCCAGGATAACCACCAGACAAATACTCCTATTCCTAGGCAGAATACTAATAATATTAGTCGCTTAATTTTCAGGTTTTGAGGTAATTTTAATAGCATATTGATCAAGAATAAATTGAGCGGAACCTTTTTATAAATAGTGTCACACAAAGATTGCCATTCATCGCGGCTAGATTTTCCGAAACTTTTAGAACACTTGTACTAAGCTGTCCAGCCAAGTTTTCCACCATACTGTAATTCTTGGGCTGCCCATTTCTCCATTTTTTTGCTGACCTCCACCTTGATTCCTTCTTTCAAAACTATACCTATCAATCGTTTCCCCTTTTTTTAAGTTTCTTCTCTTTTTGTTAAGAAATATCTGACTAATCGATAGGGGGGATCGAACCCAAAATCTATCTTCATATTTAATTAGAACCACTTACTTAAAACCCAGAGGGTTTTTGCTAGGGTAGATAACCCCAAGACTGGCAATCGCCCCCAGCCGGCTGCTGTAAAATAGGAAGGATAGATAAAACTCAGGAGAAAAGACCCCAGTGCCGTACAACCCCGCAGAAATCGAACAGAAATGGCAGAAGATTTGGCAGCAAATGGGATTGGACAAAACCCCAGAAAACGCCGATAAACCGAAATTTTACGCCCTCTCCATGTTCCCCTATCCATCAGGCAACCTGCACATGGGTCACGTTCGTAACTATACTATCACCGATGTGATTGCCCGTCTGAAAAGAATGCAGGGTTATCGCGTGCTGCATCCCATGGGGTGGGATGCTTTCGGATTACCCGCAGAAAATGCCGCCATTGAAAGAGGAGTTCCTCCGGCAAAATGGACTGATCAAAATATTGCCCAGATGAAACGGCAATTACAACAGTTAGGATTATCTATCGATTGGGAAAGAGAAGTTGCCACCTGTTCCCCGGAATATTATCGTTGGACCCAATGGCTATTTTTACAGTTTTTTGAATCGGGATTAGCCTACCAAAAAGAAGCGGCAGTGAATTGGGATCCTATCGATCAAACTGTCTTGGCCAATGAACAGGTAGATAGTGAAGGAAAATCTTGGCGATCGGGTGCTAAAGTAGAAAGAAAATTACTCCGGCAATGGTTCCT
Organism: Microcystis sp. M20BS1; assembly: GCF_020245305.1. NCBI lineage: Bacteria > Bacillati > Cyanobacteriota > Cyanophyceae > Chroococcales > Microcystaceae > Microcystis > Microcystis sp. M20BS1. The sequence goes on from NZ_JADBUZ010000186.1 coordinate 18,236, forward strand.
AAAAATCACCGATTATGCCGAACAATTACTCACTGATTTAGATAAACTTACCGGTTGGCCAGAACGGGTTAAAACCATGCAGGCCAACTGGATTGGTAAATCGGTAGGTGCTTATTTAGAATTTCCTCTTGTTAATTCCCCAGAAAAAATTGCCGTTTTTACCACTCGTCCCGATACGGTTTATGGAGTCACTTATGTGGTACTTGCTCCCGAACATCCCTTAACTTTACAAGTTACCACTCTTGAACAAAAATCGGCCGTAGAAACTTTTATTCAAGAGATAGCCAGCGAAAGCGAATTAGAAAGAACCGCCGAAGATAAACCCAAACGCGGTATTAAAACCGGAGGAGTGGCAATTAATCCTTTTACCGGTGAAGAAATTCCGATTTTAATTGCTGATTATGTCCTCTACGAATACGGGACAGGGGCAGTGATGGGAGTCCCGGCTCACGACAGTCGCGATTTTAAATTCGCTCAGGAAAATAATCTGCCAATTAAGATAGTTATTACTCCAGAAAGTGGCGAAATTGAGTTAAAAGAGGCCTACACAGAAGCGGGAATTATGATTAATTCCGCTCAATTTAATGGGTTGCATTCTACAGCAGGAAAAACCGCTATTATTGATTATGCCACTGCCCAAGGTTACGGCAAAGCTAGAATACAATATCGCCTCCGGGATTGGTTAATTTCCCGTCAAAGATATTGGGGGTGTCCGATTCCAGTTATCCACTGTCCTAACTGTGGAACCGTGCCAGTACCTATCGATAATTTACCCGTTACTTTACCGGAAAATGTCGAATTTAGCGGTCGAGGTGCTTCTCCTTTAGCCAAATTAGAAGACTGGGTAAATGTGGATTGTCCTCGCTGTGGCACTCCCGCAAAACGGGAAACGGACACTATGGATACTTTCATCGATTCTAGTTGGTATTTTCTCCGTTATACCGATGCTAAAAATGAAGATATACCCTTTCAATTCGAGAAGGTTAATGATTGGATGCCCGTGGATCAATACGTCGGAGGAATCGAACACGCTATCCTACATTTACTCTATTCTCGTTTCTTTACCAAAGTTTTAAGAGACCGAGGTTTAGTTAATGTCGATGAACCTTTTAACCGTCTATTAACCCAGGGAATGGTACAGGGATTGACCTACAAAAATCCCGAAACTGGCAAATATGTCCCCGCAGAAAATGTTATCTATAAAGAGGATAAATATTGCGATAAAGACACGGGAGAAGTTCTATCTTTCTTCTTTGAAAAAATGTCTAAGTCGAAATATAACGGCGTTGATCCTCTAAAAGTCTTGGAAAAATATGGGGCCGATACTGCCCGAATGTTTATACTTTTTACTGCACCCCCAGAAAAAGATTTACAGTGGGATGATGCGGGGGTAGAAGGACAATTTCGCTTTCTTAATCGGGTGTGGCGTTTAGTCAGCGAATATATTGAAAATAAACCCAAGCAAGTCAAAAAAATAGAAACTTTCTCGAAAACTGACAAAGATTTAAGACGGGCAATTCACACCGCTATTAAAGAAATCTCCGAGGATTTAGAAGGAGATTATCAATTTAATACCGCCATTTCCGAATTGATGAAACTCAGTAACGCTTTAGGGGATAATAAGTGTTTTGCATCCCCCATTTATCGGGAAGGAATCGAAACCCTATTAATCTTACTTTCCCTCTTTGCTCCCCATCTTAGCGAAGAATTATGGCAAGCTTTAGGCCATAGCCAATCAATTCACCTGCAACCCTGGCCAAAAGTTGATCCCACTGCCCTTATTGTGGACGAGATTACCCTTGTCATCCAAATTTTGGGAAAAACCAGAGGCACGATACAAGTTCCCGCTAGTGCCGATAAAAGCACCCTAGAAACCCTCGCCCTGGAATCAGAAATCGCCCAACGTTATTTAGAGGGTAAGGAAATCAAAAAAGTGATTGTTGTCCCGGGCAAATTAGTTAATTTTGTCGTGGTTTAAATGACAGCAATTATCACAATGGTAGGGAATTAAGAACCTTTTCAGTTATCAGTAACCAGTTAGATTAACACTTTCTATTAAAAACTATCGATAGATAGCAAAATAGAAACTATACAATTAGTATTGTCTGTAAATAAGAATAACCTATGGATATTGAATCAACTAAAGTTACTCCTGAAGAAATTGCCCAGTTTCGCGCTGAATTGGCAGAGGATTCTAACGCATTAGGAGATATTGACTTAATTGAGCGGTGTGATGGCGATTTGAAGTATGCTGCTATGAGATTAGCAAGGCGTTCAAATATTGATACAGTGAGAGCAGATGAAAATAATTTTTGGCAACAAGCTATCACCCAAGCACGTCAATTAATATGTCATGACCGAGTTAAAGATGATTTAGCACCTAATATATTAGGTGGATTAGTTGGTTTACTTGCTACTTCTGGTAATCCAGTTTTGGTAGTGGTAGCAACTCCTCTCGCTATTCACGTTTTTAGGGAAACATTAGACAATTTTTGTGATTAGTTTAGATACCTGATGCGGTAAAAGCAGCCCAATAAAAAGGGTTATTGAACAGCTTATAATTAAGTTCAAACCCTTTTATTCTAATTTGTTCATCTTCAATCATATCCATCAATCGATTAAATTCTTTTGATGTTAATTTTTGTTGCATTGACTTGACAATTTTTAGGCAACTATCCAACTGATTCAAGTATTCTTGTACGGTTAAATTCTGTAACCAATTTTGTGCAGTTTTTAAAGCAACTGGTACAGAAACTTGCTGATTCTCATCAAATAAAATCTCATATAATTTAATCATCAAGAAGGAGGTTGATAGGTCATTAACTGTCCATAAACTACTGACAACGCTGGGACTTCCCGCAAACAGAAAACCACTGGGTAAACCGATATATTCATCGCTGATAGAGTTTAAATCAATTAAGCCAGTTTCGCAAGCAGAAATGGTGACAAGGCGACATTTATTCAAGCGCAGTTCAAAGATTTCGCCTAATGTTAAGGATTCTTTATTGGCTAATAATAAGGCGGATTCTAGGGGATTATCGGGGTTAAAGCTTCCATGACAGGAGAAATGATAACAGTGGTTATCTGAGGATTTGAGATGGGGAAGAACAGCGTTTTTAGTGGCGTTATCTTGGGCGATAACTTGAGGTTCAGTAAAGAAAGTTGAGAGGATATTAACTTCTAAGTCAGTGTAAAATAAGTCTTTGGTGGGGTTTTGAATGGCGAACAGTTTATTAAAGTCGGAATGGTGAAAAGTTTGGGTGATTTTTTGCAAGATTTGACAACTAGGCGCATATTGTACACCCTTGGGGAATAAATCTTGTAAATCTGATCCCCCCGTTGCCGACTCCCCACTTTTTAAGGAGAGTTGGGGGGGATCAACAGGTAAGGCGTGTAAGGGTAAGATATGCAGATACACATAGGGGATAATAATTAAGCGTTGACAAGTATCGGGAATCAGGGCAAGAATATCATTAATATGCAGAATATCAGCAAAAGTCTGTAGGAGGTTAGACAGTTTATTTCTCCATTCTTGCTTGCGATTGTCGGAGTAGTAAAGCTGTAGATAATTGTTGATTGTATCAAATAATTGCTTTACATCATCCTCGGAAGATTGCCAAACTTTAATCTCTCCATCAGCCGACACCACAAAAGCGATTATTTTCTCCCCTGTAATGTACCATTGCAGCAGACAAGTTTCAGCATCAGTTAATTCCTGAATTTCTGTAAATGGGATCGGCTCAACTTTTTGAGTGAGGCTAAAGAGAGGATCTTTAATTTCTCTTGCAATAAAATTATCTAAGTCTTGTTGATATTCTTTCAGATAACTGTGATCTTGAACGTAGGGAGTTAGGTTATCACTCTGCATTAGCTTCTGGTTAATGCTTTGATGTTGTAAGCGAATTTGCTCGTTAACAACTCTTTGCTTTAATTCATTTAATTGGGCGATAATTTCTTGACTAACGCCTTGGGGGTGTAGGTTTTTCTGGGTGATTAATTCCACCAGATTACGCCCTTTACTGCGTTCGATATATTCTAATGCCTTCTCAGGCTGATTGAGATTAAGATGCGCCTGTACAATGCGATGGAAAACACCAATGGCATTGGATAAAACCTCTTGACGATCTTGGGGATTTAATGCTTCTAAGCGGGCATTCTCTACCGCTTCAATGGCGATATTATAGACTTCTGTTGCTTGTTGCCATTGTTTTTGATCATAATGTAGGATGCCTAAATTTTGGGCGGTTTGTAAACAATTAAGGGGATCACTGTCTTTAGTATAGATTTGTAAGGCATTGTGATAAGACTTGATCGCTATTTCTAAATTGTCAGCTTTTTCTCCTCTGATTCTGTAACGGTAAGCAATAGCGAGATTATTCTGTGTCATTGCCCATTGTTGGCGAAAAGCGTCAAAAGTATAAACTTTCAAGGCTTCTTGGCAGTACGCGATCGCTATTTCTAAATTGTCAGCTTTCTCTCCTCTGATTCTCTTACTGTAAGCAATAGAGAGATTATTCTGTGTCATTGCCCATTGTTGAGGAAATGCGTCAAAAGTATAAACTTTCAAGGCTTCTTGGCAGTACGCGATCGCCCTTTCTAAATTACAGGCTTTATCCCCTCTGATTCTGTCACGGTAAGCAACAGCGAGATTATTCTGTGTCATTGCCCAATCTTGGCGAAAAGCGTCAAAAGTATAAACTTTCAAAGCTTCTTGGCAGTACGCGATCGCCCTTTCTAAATTACAGGCTTTATCCCCTCTGATTCTGTTACGGTAAGCTTCACCGAGATTACGCTGTGTCATTGCCCAATCTTCGGGAAATGCGTCAAAAGTCCTCACTTTCAATGCTTCCTGGTAAGCGGTGATCGCCTTTTCTAAATTGTCGGCTTTCTCCCTTCTGATTCTATTACTGTAAGCAGCAGCGAGATTATTCTGTGTATCTGCCCATTCTTGGGGAAATGCGTCAAAAGTCCTCACGTTCAAGGCTTCCTTGTAAGCATCGATCGCTTTTTCTAAATTGTCGGCTTTATCTCCTCTGATTCTGTTACGGTAAGCTTCACCGAGATTATTCTGTGTCATTGCCCATTCTTGGGGAAATGCGTCAAAAGTTAACACTTTTAAGGCTTTCTCGTAAGCGGTGATCGCTATTTCTAAATTGTCAGCTTTCTCTCCTCTGATTCTGGAATAGTAAGCAAGAGCGAGATTATACTGTGTCGTTGCCCAATCTTGGGGAAATGCCTCAAAAGTACTCACTTTCAAGGCTTTTGTGTAACAGGAAATCGCTTGTTCAAGATTCTCAGCTTTATCTCCTCTGATTCTGTCACTGTAAGCTGTGCCAAGATTAGTTTGTGTCCTTGCCCAAGCTTGGGGAAATGCGTCAAAAGTATAAACTTTCAAAGCTTCTTGGTAAGCGGTGATCGCCCTTTCTAAATTGTCGGCTTTCTCTCCTCTGATTCTGTTACGGTAAGCAATAGCGAGACTAAACTGTGTCAATGCCCATTCTTGGGGAAATGCTTCAAAAGTGAAGATAGTTAAGGCTATTTCATAACCCGTGATGGCAATTTCTTTGTGGGTGGTGATGTCACCGAGAGGAAATTGACAGATTAAGTTACTGAAATTGCCAATATATACAGCGATAGAATAGGCTTGTTCTCGTATAATTTGCCTTAATTTCTCTCTTGTCCAACTGTCTAAAATTTGCGCTAAATTATCATCCAATTTATCAAGATTTTGTTCCCAGAAGGGATAAATTACTTGAGGGTTACGATTTTCTGAGATTTTTAGTAATGTCTTCATCAAGAAATTTAGATAGTCTCGAGGAGTGTTAGCTGTTGCTGTGGTTTCCTCTCCCAATAATCCTAATGCTTGCGCTAACTGTTGCGCCATATTCATCAACCATCGCGCCTCATTTTCCCTTCCTGCATTCTCGTATTGTTGCGCTACCGCTACCATTACCTGTACCAACCCCTCATCCAGCAATTCCCGATTTTCCTGTAATATTCGGGGTTCATCGCCATCATTGCAGGATAATAGCTGATTAATGAGGTTTAGGTATGTTTGGGTGCGTTGTTCATTCATAGCGTGGTAGATGGGGAATTGATGGGTAGGGGCGAAGCATTCGGATAGAAAATTTAGGGTTTCAGTGATAGATTATGCACGAATGCTTCGCCCGTACAGGGATTTAATGGGGATATTATCAGAATTGTATCACAGGGATGATAGGCGAAGGTTATTGTCTGGGGTAGGGGCGAAGCATTCGGATAGAAAATCTAGGGTTTCAGTGATAGATTATGCACGAATGCTTCGCCCGTACAGGGATTTAATGGGGAGATTATCAGAATTGTATCACAGGGATGATAGGCTAAGGTTAGTGATAGATTATGCACGAATGCTTCGCCCGTACAGGGATTTAATGAGGAGATTATCATAATTGTATCACAGGGATAATAGGCGAAGGTTATTAGTTTATTGCCCGGGGTAGGGGCGAAGCATTCGGATAAGAAATTTATGGTTTCAGCGATATGTTATGCCCAAATGCTTCGCCCCTACAGGTTATTCGTCCCCGCAGGTTATTTGTCCCCACAGGTTATTTGCCCCTACATTGGTTTGAATTTATTCAGATTGTTCTCGTCTTGTTCCCAATTTCGCGGATTATCAAGAATGTATTGCCGGATTTTTTGATAAGAATTTTCATTGCGAATGATATGTTCATAATAATTGCGCTGCCAAATTTTCAGGCGATCGCCACATAAAAAATTGATTTTACGAGTAGAAATTGATTTAAAATTCTGCACAATAGCCCCCAAATATTCCGGCATTGTACCGTGAGTATATTGAGAATCGTATTCGGTCTTTTCCAGATCATAATTTTGTATTACTATAATTCCATGAATATGATTGGGCATGACAATAAAAGCATCTAGTTCAATAAATTTAAAATTTAGAGGCAGTCTATACCATACTGCTTCAACAGTATCACCAAGTAAATTCTGCTCCATATTTCCTTCAACAATTTCACCAAATAAATACTGCTTCTGATAAGAACAAATTGTTATATAATAAGCTCCATTAAGCCTATAATCATAGCCTTTTAAACGAATAGATTGTCGATGTTTTTGGGGTTCATTCATGGCGTGGCGGATGGTGGCGGTTAATTCAGTTATCTTTAGCGATAGGTTATTGTTCGGGGGTAGGGGCGAAGCATTCGGGCAATAACTTATCGCTGAAACCCTAGATTTTCTATCCGAATGCTTCGCCCCTACAGGGATTTAATGGGGAGATTATCAGAATTCTATCACAGGGATAATATCCAAAAAAAATCCTAGTCAATCAAATAATCAAAAAAATCATAATTTAGACAGGATTGGGTGCGTTGTTCGTTCATGGGTTAATTTTTTTTATAAAAGTTTTTTAAATTCTTCAATAGTTAATCCAGAACCTTTAATAATTGTTCCCATTGTATAAGCATTGATTGGATTAGCCCTTGGAATAGTGAGAATATGTTGTCCATCAGTCATGGTAATATGCTTACCCTGTCGAACAATCTGAAATCCTGCTTTTTCAAACGCTTTAATTGCTCGTTGATGATTAATTCCAGCAAGACTAGGCATGATTTAATTCAACTTCTACATAATAAGATTCGATCCCTTGATTTAATTCTGCAGCAACTTCTAAATAAGACTGAATTGCATCTTGAATATTATTGAGTGCTTCTTCTTTAGTTGTCCCTTGAGAAGCACAACCGGGTAAACTAGGACACCAAACGGCATATCCCTCTTCTGTTTGTTTGAGATTGACTTGATATTGCATATTTTATCATCCCGTACTTAATTGAAAATTAGGCAGCACCTAATGAGGGTTGGATAGGATTGGGTGCTTTGTTCGTTTGATTCAATTATAAGCGATTCATCGGCGATCATCAAGAGTTGGGGATTGGTGGTAGGGTTGTCAGAAATGCGATCGCACTGTATAATCTTGATTGATATATAAGCTAATTCTACTCACTTGAACTAAATCATCATGAATCAAAAACCGTACCAAGTAGAAGCATTTTGGGATCGAGAGGCGCAAGTTTGGGTAGCAGAGAGTGAAGATATTCCGGGATTAGTCACCGAAGCTGATACTATCGCAGCTTTAACAGCTAAATTACGACAGATAATTCCAGAATTATTACAACTAAATCATCTAATTACTCTTGAACCTCAAGCAGCGATAACTTTTGAACTCATTAGTCATCGTCAAGAATCAATTGAGTGCGCTGTTTAGATTGAATGGGGAGATTATCAGAATTGTATCACCGGGATGATAGCCGAAAAAAATCCGGCTCTTATAGGTTCTGTGTGATAAGTTTAACTTACAATATGATCGATCAATCTTTGTGTCTTTTGTGTCTTTGTGGTTCCTTCCACCCCCTCGCTAGGAGGAATGTATCTTAGAATACATTTCACCCACCAAATCCAAGAGAGCCAAAATCCTAGTCAATCAAACAATCAAAAAAATCATAATTTAGACAGAATTGGGTGCGTTGTTCGTTCATGGGTTGATTTTTTTTATCCGACACTCCGCACTTCAAAATGTAGCATAAAATAGCATAAACTCATTCAAGAAAAAAATAAATAAAAATACTCAGAGAATTAGTCCCAAAAAAGTGAGACAATCAAAAAGCTCAAAAATCTATTAAAGGTACAAAAATTGTCTCCTATCTCAGAGGTAAAAATTAAAAACCTAGATCACTTAGGAATAGTAGCCGGACTAATTGACGAAATAAGAATAGTTGAAATAATCAACTCTAAATTAGGAATTGACTCCCGAGAAAAAATTTCAGCAGGAACAGTGGTCAAAGCTATTCTAATCAATGGATTAGGATTTGTTTCAAGGCCTTTATACTTATTTAGTCAATTTTTTGAAGATAAAGGAATCGAAGAATTATTGGGAGAAGAAATAAAAACCGATTATATCAATGATGATCAAATTGGGAGAGTCATGGATGAATTATACAAACATGGACTGAATGATATATTTATAGAAGTTGTCTTATCGGTCATCAAAAAATTTAAAATAGAGACAAAATATTCTCATCTAGAGGCCACATCATTGCTACAAAGAGAGCATCTCATTTATGCAAGCGAGTAATTATACTTATCCCTAAAACTGTTTTCTAGCAAGGTTTTCAAAATAGCTTGACATAAAAACCTGATTTAGGGGTTACAAAGGTGAGATGCTCCCGCTACAAGCTACAAATTAGTCCCCCTATAGAACCCCCTTGAGCCATCTTGCACACTTTTCTCTTTTTGTCAAATTTTATGTTAAGAAAGATGTGACTAATGGATAGCTTATCAAGGGGGGATCGAAACCAAAGTTTATCTTCAATTTAATTATAAACAGCTACTTATTGACCAAAATTTAATGATCAATGGGATAAAAATTAGCCAACTCTAAAACTGATCTAAAAATTAGCCCGCAATGGGAAAAATTTTGGCTAGGATCAAATCATAGTCATAATTGAGACTAGACGAGTTTCCCTTTTTTTACTTTATTACTGGCAATTACAGTTATGGTTAGCAATATTCCCTTTTCTATCCCCGAACATAGCCTCGATCGAGATTGTACCACCCTCTCCCGTCACGTCCTGCAACAACTACAAAGCTTTTCCCCCGACGCGCAGGATTTAAGCGCAATTATGAGTCGGATTGCCCTAGCGGGGAAATTAATTGCCCGTCGTCTCAGTAAAGCGGGATTAATGGCGGATGTGCTAGGTTTTACTGGAGAAACCAACGTCCAAGGGGAATCGGTCAAGAAAATGGACGTTTTTGCCAATGAAGTATTTATCTCGGTTTTTAAGCAAAGTGGTTTAGTTTGCCGTCTTGCTTCCGAGGAAATGGATAAACCCTATTATATCCCAGAAAACTGTCCCATCGGTCGCTATACCCTACTCTACGACCCGATCGATGGTTCTTCCAATGTGGATATTAACCTAAATGTGGGTTCGATTTTTGCCATCCGTCAACAGGAAGGCAATGATTTAGACGGAGAAGCCCTAGATTTACTGCAAAATGGTCGTAAACAAATCGCCGCTGGCTATATTCTCTACGGACCCTCGACTATTTTAGTTTACTCGATCGGTCGCGGTGTTCATGCCTTTGTCCTTGACCCCAGTTTAGGGGAATTTATCCTCGCCCAAGAGAATATTATTATCCCCGATCACGGTCCGATTTATAGTACCAATGAGGGCAATTTTTGGCAGTGGGATGAGGCAATTCGCGACTATACCCGTTATGTTCACCGTCATGATGGTTACACAGCCCGTTACAGTGGGGCATTAGTGGGAGATATCCATCGAATTTTAATGCAGGGAGGCGTTTTTCTCTATCCGGGTACTGTTAAAAATCCCCAGGGAAAATTGCGCTTAATTTATGAAACTGCCCCCCTTGCTTTTTTAATTGAACAGGCAGGAGGTAAAGCTAGTGATGGGGTGACAAATCTTTTAGATATCGTTCCCGATAAATTACACACCCGCACACCTTTAGTGATCGGTAGTGTCGAAGATGTTAAATTGGTGGAGTCTTTTATCGCTGATCGACGTCATCGCGATCGAGTTTAACTTATAGTTTTATTTCGAGATATTGACATGGATTTACAAGCTCTGAAGTGGACTAAAAATGTCAGGCGAAACGATGGTACATGGGCATATCGGAAATATAAGGTTTCATCGCCCTTCCAACTGGCATGGAAAGACGATGAAGTCAATGCCAATAAACCCGAAAAAGATAGTTTGATACTACTCAGACAGCGAGGGTATGTTACCCATTTAGTAAAAGTTCTCGACTGCAAAGCCAAACGTGAAATTGGCAAGGATAATTACGACATCTATCGAATTGTTGAGGTGCTTTGGGCTATTGATTTTGATAATCCACCTGTATCAGCAAAAGCAGATGCGATGTTTGATTATCGAGTCAGGTATCAAGGTGGGAATGTGATGGAATTGGAGAAGTTACCGACTTTCAGACAGCGTTGGGATGACGATGGCGGTTTGGGGGGATTCCAAACTTACATTCAGAATTTATTGGGGCTGTCAAGCAATGACTAAGAGCCTTGTTAAGCTTGTGTTATAGTATTGAGCAGATATAGGGCAACCGCTATGACTGCTATAGTTCAGGAACTTTTAGATAGCTTTGACCGCTTGACAGACTCAGAGCGCTCAGATTTGCTATTAGAGATTCTGAAGCGGACAATTCACCTGGATTTTCCGCCCTTATCTGATGAAGATCTAGTCCTCAATGCCGAGGGAATTTTTCTAGAATTAGATGATCAGGAAGCTTCCTATGGATAGCCCTGATCGTGGTCAGGTTTGGCTGGTTGATCTGGGTTATGTGGCCAAAGTCAGACCCTGTTTGGTTATCAGTATTCCTGCGCGCAATCAAGAGCGTGCCTTAGCGACTCTGGTTCCACATACGACAAGCTCTCGTGGTTCAAGATTTGAAGTGAAAGTCCAAGCTAGCTTCCTTAGAGAAGGAGTCTTTGATGTACAAAACATCGTTACAATTCCCCATGCAAAGCTTTTGCGTAAATTAGGAAATCTGACATCTGAGCAAATGATGGAGGTTGAGAATGCGTTACTTTTTTGGCTAGGGTTTGAAGAGAGGAATGATCAAGAAAGCGAAGATTAGTCTGTGCGCTAGTTGCAGCGGAAACATAATCAATAGTTAGGGTTTGCGGCAAAAAGTTTTTCGTGGAGTGTGGGGTGTGGGGTTTTACCGGTTTTGAGGTGGCCAATTACCTAATTTTTAGGGAAAAAGTCCAGGGATTTTCCCCCTGATCACTCCCATACCTGGTACTTTTTGATTGACAAAAAGTCTAAAAGTCTTACCCAACAAG
>NZ_JADBUZ010000187.1:0-79113 GCF_020245305.1 Microcystis sp. M20BS1
AGGCTTTCAAGACTCGGTTAACAATTTGTAATATTCCTTGTTGACACCCTTACAAAACAAAGAAAAAACTGAAATCAAGTCAGGATAAGGGTTGGAGTGCTTACTGCAAAAATTGTTAAGAAAGATCCCTATAAGGGATAGTTATCAAGGGGGGCAGGGGGGATCGAACCTAAAATCCATTTTTAATTTAATTATAACCATCTACTTAACTGATGTCTCGATCTGTGATAAGATACGCAGCAATTCTTGTCCAGAAAAGTTATGAATAGGAAATCTGATCGTTTTGATTTAATGGCATTAATTGCCATTGCTGTTTTTTTCCTAGGGATCGTTTTCTGGAAAGTCCCGCTTGATTATCCCTATATAGTTAATTTTGATGAAGCGGTGGCTCTGGTACTTGCCTACGTCACCAAACAAGGTTATCGTCTCTACGAACAAGTTTGGCACGATCATTTATCGGGTTTATCTCTTTTACTAAATGGTTGGTTAAGCGTGACAGGATTTACTATCCATGCGGCGCGCATTATGGTGCTTTCTTTGTCCACAATTATGTTAGGAATTTTTTATCTAATTCTGAGAGTTAATTGCGGAATATTAGCCTCTTGTTTATCAGTATTCATTCTCTCAACCTGTCCAGTGTATATTAACCTGTCAACGACAATGTTGCGGGAATTACCCTCACTTTTTTTTACAATCTTAAGTATTTTTATGATCTTTAAAGCCGTTCAATTCATGGGTAAGCTTAAGTATGGACTCTATTTAGTCAGTGCCATTGCTTTTGTTTTTTCCCTGCAAATTAAACTTGCAGGCATTACTATTATCCCAACTGTAGCTTTAATTATTTTTCTTAATCAACAGAATAGTTTTATTAAAAGAATCATTGATATTATTATTTGGTCAGTCGCTGTTATTTTAGTCTTTGTCTTGGGTTCCCTGACTATTTTTCCTTTTTCCTACGAAAATGTTATTAAATCTCATGTCAGTGTTGCCGCTAGTTTCGCTCAAGACAATCTCACCTTATGGACTCTCTTACAAAGCGCCCTACAGTACGAACCAATTTATCTAATCGTCACAGCGATAGCTATTATAGCGATGGTTTTTACTCGCAACATAATACCACTTTTACCGCCCTTGGTCTGGTTAGGTTCTAATCTGTTCAGATTTGCTACAGTCGCCCCAATTTGGCCTCATTATTATATCCATTTAATTATTCCCGCCGTTTGGATAATTGCCTTGTTTGTCGAACAGTTAAAAATTACTGATAGCCTCGGAGAATTTAGGCAAAATCGAAAAATAACCCAGAAATTAGTTCTCAAAATGCTAATTTTTCTACCCCTGTCTGGTCAATTTCTCTTTAATACCTTAAGAATAATCACCAATCGTGATCCTGGAATTAATGCCTACGTTCAATATAATAAAAAGTATAAACCTCTTTTAGCAGAAGCTGTGTTTGAAAAATTTAAAAACTCCGATAAACTTCTGTTAACCGATAATCCTCACTACATATATAAATATTTCTTGAAAACACCCCCAGAAACGGCTGTCATCACCAGAAAGAGATTTCTCAATCAGAATCTCGATGGGGATTTTATCCTAGAAGTTATTGAAAAAAGACAGCCAGATTTGGTTTTCCTCTATCGATTTGAAAAGGAATTTCTGCAATCACCAAAACTCAAGGATTATCTAGAGAAAAACTATATCCAGTTCCCCGACCAGCAAGAAAAAGGAACTCTCTTTATCAGTCCAAAAACTTGGCAAGAATATCAAAGTAAGGCTAATTAGAAATTGTGGACGGGGATTATTAACGTTTTTTCTTTTTTACCGGTTTTTGAGCCACTTTTCGAGAACTTTTGTAGGCAGATCCGATCCAATCACTACAACTATGACTCATCGCTCCTAATTCTAAACCTAGGAAAATAGCGCTCGCTACCCGGGGATACTGTTGCCATAATGCGATCGCTTGCTGCGGCCACAGTCGCCAATCCCAGTCTATACCCCAGAAACTTTGCAGGATCGGAATGATCACGATCGCCGCTAGTAAAAGAAAACTACCAAGATAAAATAACCGAAAAATTGTGCCGATCAATAAACCGTGGGATAACCAACCGCGATGACGGATCATAGAACGATAGGGTAGCCACAACCAGCGCAGATAACCCCAACGTTTGTATTGTACCGAGTGGATGTCAAGATCTGGCCCAAACAGGAATCCGCTAAACAAATAACTGGCCAAGAGTAACAGGGTTAATTTACCACTGCCACTGACCAAAAAACTCGCCCCCGCAATCGGTAGCAGCAAAATTAGGGTAATGCGATCGTGAGTTCGACCAGAGGGCATCGGAAAAAAATTAACTCGCTCAAAAAAATAATATACTTTTTTGAAAATATATGTTATGCTGAGAAAGTACGAAATTAATTCGGGCGTTTAGCTCAGTGGTAGAGCGCCTGCCTTACAAGCAGGATGCCGTAAGTTCGACCCTTACAACGCCCATTTTATTAGATTCTTGCCTTGTCAAGCTTTCACTCCCGATCGCAGGTTGAGATTAAAACTATTGAGGGTAATTGCTGCTGGAACGGGAAATAGGGACTATTTGCTAGTAAGCTAGTCAGTAGGTACTAGGATTAATTCATCGCGGCACACCGGTTATATGGCCAATTGGAAATGTATTAAAAATTGTGGAGCTTGTTGTCAACTAAATCCCGATGAGCGTCCTGACTTAGAAGAATATCTGACTCCCGCACAATTAACTCAATATCTCAGCATGGTGGGGGAAGGGGGTTGGTGTATAAACTTTGATCGCCAAACCCGTCTCTGTACCATTTATGACCAGAGACCAGAATTTTGTCGTGTTCAACCCGATATTTTTGCCAAAATGTATCAAATTGCACCGGGAGAATTCGATCAATTTGCGATCGATTGTTGTCATGAACACATTGAGGATCTTTATGGGGAAGATAGCCTAGAAATGAATATCTATCGTCAGCAAGTAGGCTAAGATTTACCCCTATCCCAGAAATAACTCAGACGGAGGAGAAAATAAGTGGTCTGGTTAGGCTCTTCTAGGTTCTCGATGGCTAAATCAGTAAAATTACGGAATTGATTGTTTCCCTGTTGAGGATAAGTCTATAGGAAACTCAAAACCTCTAGGGGTGCAGAGTTTGAGTTCAGGACAGGGAAAAACTATCATGAAAAAACCAGAAAAACAGCGCCGCAGACGCGGGGTTATCCTCACCTCCACGGGACTAGAAAAAATACTTACTGCTAAACAAGAAGCGGAATATCGGGATAACCGTGGTCATCGTTTCACCCTAGAAGTCCTCAGCGAGAAAACTCTTTTAGGGGTAGATACTCTGATGAAGGTATTTGCTTGTGAATCGGGAGTGGATAAACAAACCCTAAAACATTGTTTTCAGGCTTTTAATTTAACTCTAGAAAATAGCGATTATTATCGTCCTAACTTACCAGAAACTGATACTATTAATCCTCAACTATTGCCTGAGTTACCAGAGGGACAAGTCCCCCTCAATTCCCCCTTTTATATTAACAGAAACAATCTGGAACAGACTTGTTATCAAGAGGTCTTGCGCGGGGGTAGTCTGATCCGGATTAATGCGGCCAGAAAAATGGGAAAAACTTCCCTGATAACCAGAATTATTAATTATGCACAACAACAGCAATACCATACAATTTATTTCAGTTTTCGGTTAGCAGAAAGCTCAATTTTTCAAGATTTAAATCACTGGATGCGTTGGCTTTGTGTTAGTATTAGTCGTCAGTTAGATTTAGATAATCATCTCCCACAGGATTGGGATGAATTCTTAGGGTGTAAAATTAACTGTAAAATCTATCTAGAAAAGCATATTCTCTCCCATCTCGATCGACCTTTAGTGATTGCCTTTGATGATCTTGAATATCTTTTCCCCTATCCACAGCTAAGGGAAGAATTTTTTAGTATTCTGCACCTCTGGCACGAGGAAGGCAAAAACAAACCCCTCTGGCAAAAATTACGTTTAATTGTTGCCTATTCCCCTGCACAGGAGCTTGATAAAACCTCAGATACCTATCAATCTCCTTTTAGTCTTGGTTTACCGATCGAATTGCCTAATTTTACCAGCGCACAAGTACGAGAATTAAGTCAAAGACAGGGATTAGATCAGAATTTTGACTCCGAAAAATTACGGATATTTCTAGGGGGTAATCCCTATTTAATTCGTCTTGCTTGCTATCATATTGTTCGGGGTGATTGTACCCTAGAAACCATTCTAGCTACTTCTATCGGCGAGGAAAATAATATTTTTGCAGACCATCTTAAACGTTTACTTTCGCATCTGCAATACTTAAAGGGCAATTTAGCGGCTATCTTTGCTAAGGTGGTGATGGCAGAAAAAGACATAGAAATTGATTTAATGGCAGCTTTTCACCTAGAAAGTCTCGGACTAATTCACCGACAAGGTAAGTTTTGCCGAGTCAGTTGTCCTCTCTACCGTCAATATTTTAGCGAATATTTCCGGCAACGTTCTGTTTTTTTGCCTCGAAAAACTTCTATCTTCGCCAAAAAAATTACGCTTGCTCACTTTGATACTTCCGAAAAAAGTCGCTATGCCATCTAGTTTATCGAATGTCATTATGAGGGAGTGATACTAAATACTGTTTAAAAAGTATAGGAGAGTGGCAAGGGGGTTTTTAAAGTTCGAGTGGGATAGGCTTGTAGTTCCTGTGTTTTACGAATAAAACTTTTCGTACTCATCATGATCGCCAATCCAAAACCAGGTCACTGTATCCCCTGACAGCACTCCCAAAGCTCGATGACTCTTCGTTACACGCACTGACCAAATATCTTCGTCGCTGTCAATACACTTAAAATGTAACGATGGATGAAACGGATTCTCTACCCATAACCGATATGCTTTCTTGGCTCCGGCTTTGACTGCTGGTTTCAAGTCGCGATACTTCTGCCAAAATGAGGGCAATGTCGCGGAATTCATAGCTGCTCATAATCCATCGGTGCGGACAATCCTGCCGCAATATCTTCTTTGGCTTTCCGTGCTGCTGCGACTAGATTATTCTTCGTCTGTTTAAACGACTGATCCCATCGTTTTTCTTCTTCAATTTCTGCAATATAAGCTCGAACATACTCTACTAACTGCTCTTGAAGCTCATCAGGCAGAGACTCAACCATCTTGATGATCGTGGTAATAGCAGGAGAGGGCATGGTATCTATCAGCGCAGTAGGTTTTCTCTATTCTACAACGTCCACCGCAAACCCAAAATGATATGATCTTTGTTTCCTCTGTGTCTGGAGTGGTTTTTATTAATGAGCCTTGCTCAAAACCAAACAATTCATAATTGAAGAGCGAGGTATTTATGGGTAAAGAAGAAGAACTACTTGAACAATGGCGAGAACTGACACCGGAAAAGCAACAAAAAGTTTTACAATTTGTTCAAACACTGAAATCTAAGTCAGAAACAACAGCACCAATTAATTAGGAGTCTAACCCATGAGCGGCCCCACCATCGAAACCGATTTAGGAAAAATCCTAGACCAGATTAATCAGAATCTTAAAGAGACCAATCAGAAGCTAGACGCGCTCCAGAAAGATGTCACAGAGATCAGGATTGTTCAAGTCAGATTCGAGGCCGAAGTAAAGGGAGATCTCAAGGCATTACAGGGAGAATTCAACACCTTACAAGGTGATTTAAAAGAGATTAAAGGCTCCCAGAAAGCCCAAATTTGGGCATTAATCACCATCTTGGCAACAGCAGTTATCGGAACTGTCATCCGCTTTGTCATCACTGTTCCCCCTGTTAGCAACCCCTAACTTCCACTGCCGGGGAACAGGCTTCTGGTTCCTGTTTGATATTCAGGTAGAATTAATGATAGAATTGGTGCGTTACGGCGGATTGTTAATTTTGGTTTTTTGACGGGATTTGTGACCGCCTAAGGGAGCCTACACATCTTCTCTCAATGAGATCATCAATTTTTTTTAGGTACTTAATCAAATTTCTCCAGATGATTTATGAGTATCCTCTACTGTCTCAATCCCGAATGTTCCCATCCTCAAAATCCGACTCATTATAGCTATTGTCAAGGATGTGGCGGAAATTTAAGCCAAACTAGCCAATCATATTCTTTTCATAGCCGTTATCTCATTGTCGGAGTATTAGGCGAAGGCGCATTCGGTAGAACTTATAAAGCTAAGGACTTGAATTTTAATCGCAAACCCCGGGTTATTAAAAAATTTATTGCTCAAATGCAGGGAGCTGCTCTGGAGAAGTCTAAGGAGTTATTTCAAAGAGAAGCGGAAAAATTAGACGAATTAAAACACGAACAAATTCCCACCGTTTATGATTATTTCTCTCAGGGGAACTCCCTCTATTTAGTGCAGGAGTTTATTGAAGGAGAAACCCTGCTTCAAGAGTATCAAAGAGAAGGAAGATTTAGTGAACAGAAAATCAAGGAAATATTACAGCAATTATTACCAGTCCTTGTCTATCTCCATTCTAAAGGATTGATCCATCGTGACATCAAACCGGATAATCTGATGCGTCGTCGGAGTGACGGTAAATTGATGTTAATTGATTTTGGGGGAATTAAAGAGCAAACCTCCCAAATGGGGACAGGTTTATATACTCCGGGTTATGCTGCTTATGAACATATCATGGGCAGTGCAGTCGCCGCTAGTGATTTATATAGTTTAGCCGCTACCTGTGTCCGTTTATTAACAGGATGTTTCCCCCAAAGTAACAGTAATTTGCCTGATTCGGTCTATGATGTGAATCAGCGGCGATGGTTATGGCAATCGGTATTAAAATCGCAAAAAAGATCAATTAGTGATTTTTTAGCGAATCTCCTCAACAAGATGTTAGAAGATAAGTCTAGTCAGCGCTATCAATCAGCTTCAGAAGTTCTGACAGTGTTGAATAATCCTCCTTCAAGTAGAACTGTAGTACAACCTCCCCCCGTTTCACCTCCTCCTCAGAGAAAAATTAAGAATCCATCAGGAATAACTAGACGTAAATGGCTATATAACGGCATTGGGATGATTGTATTTGGGGGGGTGATCGGACTAGCAATTTACAGTATAGGCAATTATAATTTAGGAGATAATCAAGGGGCGATTGCGGATCAAAATCAAGCGATCAAACTCAATTCTGACGATGCTGTAGCCTACAATAATCGCGGAATTGCTAAGTCTGATTTAGGAGATAAGCAAGGGGCGATTGCCGACTACAATCAAGCGATTAAACTCAATCCTGACTATGCTTATGCCTACAATAATCGCGGAATTGCTAAGTCTGATTTAGGAGATAAGCAAGGGGCGATTGCCGACTACAATCAAGCGATTAAACTCAATCCTGACTATGCTGATGCCTACTATAGTCGCGGTTTAATATACAAAGAATTAAATGACAATGAAAAGGCAATTAAGGATTTTCGCCAAGCAACAAAACTTTATCAACAACAAAATAATCAAACCTGGTATCAAAACTCTCTGGATAGACTAAAAGAATTAGGTGTTTCCAATTAAATTATTGTAGGGAGTTAACACCGTTAAGTAGCTTGTAGGGTGCGTTAGGCGCGTACTTAAAGGAAATTTGTTAATAATTAAACTATGATCGCGCCGTAACGCACCATCTTAAGAAAATTGGTGCGTTACGCTATCACTAACGCACCCTACTGGACTGTTTCAGCTAATTTGGTGTATTAGAAAAATGCTATAAATTCTATAATCTAAGACTTTAAGCCGAAATCTATTGCCCTATTTTAGTTGAAACAGTCCACTACAAGAGCCGCTACTGTGTCTGGAGTGGTTTTTATTATGATTATTTAACTGCTACCGAATATCCCCCCGCAGTAATCTCTCCCTAGTAACAGGTTTCTAGTTCCTGTTTGATATTCAGGCAGAATGAATGATATAATTGGTGCGTGGGGTGTGGCTCTCTCGTGCAAAAGCTTGTTACCTGTAGGATATAACGATCTCAGGTCTTTTGTCAAGTCTAATTTGAGGGATTTTGCTCCCGTAAACATCAGCTTTTGGGGAACTCGATACTTAACGATGTTGATGTCTATTATCGCGGAATTTCTAAGTTTAATTTAGGGGATAAACAAGGGGCGATCGCATAATTCTTTTCAACGAGGTTATGAGATATCCAGCAATTCGATACCCATCACCATCACCTGATTACATTTATTGATTTTTCATCGCATACTATTTCAAAAGAAACGTGCCAAAGACAAAAATCATCTTTTATCAAGAAGCAGAAGGCATCTCACCCGTTGTTGAGTGGCTTCAGAAATTACTCAAAACTGATAAAAAAGGATTTGCCAAATGTATAACCAAAATCGAACAACTTGCCGCACAAGGTCATGAACTGCGCCGCCCTGCTGCCGATTATCTCAGAAATGATATCTGGGAGCTTAGAGCCAAACAGGGAACCATACAATATCGAATCCTCTATTTTTATCATGGTCAAAATATAGCAATTATTGGTCATGCTCTTATCAAAAAAACTTCCGCCGTTCCCTCACAAGACATCGAGAGAATTATCCAAAGAAAAGCACAATTTAAACAAAATCCAGAACTTCATACTTATCAAGGAGAAATAAACAATGCCTAAAACCACAGATGCCGTAAAAATCATTCACCAAATGATTGCAGACGATCCCACAATCAAAGAACAAATTGCCCTAGAATCCCTCAACTCAGAAATCGCACAATTGATTTATGACGCTCGTATGAATGCTGGATTAACTCAACAACAACTAGCCGACCTAATCCATGTTGAGCAATCCGTTATTGAAGATCTAGAAGACGCTGACTATCAAGACAATCCCCTAATAATGCTACAAAAAATTGCCACTGCCCTTAATCAACGAGTCAAAATGAGCCTTGTTAGTAGCTTGTAGGGTGCGTGTTTGCGCGTATTTAAAGGAGATTTGTTAATAATTAAACTATGATCGCGCCGTAACGCAGCATCTTAAGAAAATTGGTGTGTTACGCTATCACTAACGCACCCGACAAGAGCCGCTACTGTGTCTGGAGTGGTTTTTATTATGATTATTTAACTGCTACCGAATATCCCCCCCGCAGTAATCTCTCCCTAGTAACAGGTTTCTAGTTCCTGTTTGATATTCAGGTAGAATGAATGATATAATTGGTGCGTGGGGCGTGGCTCTCTCGTTTAAAAGCTTGTTACCTGTAAAATATAACAATCTCAGGTCTTTTGTCAAGTCTAATTTTAGGGGTTTTGCTCATGTAAACATCAGCTTTTGGGGAACTCGATACTTGACACTATTTAATTTATCATTTGTTAGAAAACTCACATATATAAAAGCTTTAATATGCCAAAAATACAACTTATTTTTTACCAAGATGAAAGAGGTAATATACCAATTATAGAATGGCTTGATAGTCTTCCTGGCAAAGCTCAAAACAAATGCTTTATCAAATTACAAAGACTGGCAGAACTAGGATATGAATTACGCAGACCAGAAGCAGACTTTTTGCGGGACAAAATTTATGAATTGAGAGTTAATTTTAAAAGAATAAATTATAGAATTCTTTATTTCTTTTATAAAAACAAAGCTGTGGTCATTTCTCATGGTATAATTAAAGAAAAAGAAGTTCTACCACTGGAAATCGAGCAAGCAATTAAAAACAAAGCTAAATTTGAAAAAAATCCCGAATTACACACCTATTTTCAGGAGTTGATATGAATACACACCAAACGACAGCCGATGGCTTACAAATTCTTTACCAACGTTATTATGCTAATAATCCAGAACGTCAATTAGAATTAGAAAAGGCTCGTATTGATGACGAAGTAGCCAGAAAAATATTTAAGATTAAGGAAACACATCATCTTTCAACAAAAGCTTTAGCAGAATTAATTAATACTGATGAATCTATTATTGAAGCCTTAGAAAATGCTGACTATGAAGGAAACTCTTTTTTGTTGCTAAATCTCATCGCTACAGCCCTAAAAATAAAGGTTAAATTTGAATTAGTTTCAGCCTAATTGTTTCAGTAATTTGCTACAATGAGAATAAGCTGTCGCGCATTTAAACAATGACAATGATAAACCTAGAAACAATTGAAGAAGATATTGCGTCCCTTCCCCCCGACGCACAACAGACTATTCTTGAACTTGTAGATATTCTCAAAAAACGATATTCTCCCAACCCACAGGAAATGAAAGAGCAGCGAACAGAAGATTGGTCTGACTTTATCGGTTGTATAGAAGCTGAACCAGACCTTTCTTTTGAATTATGAATTATGAATTATCAAAAAGAATAGAAGAAACAAATAGATATTCGGGAACGTTGTTTTGAGTATGCACTGCGAGCAATTAAACTTTATCAATCAACAATAATTTGAGAAAATGAACCAAAAAACTTACCAACTAACCTTAAACTTTGACCAGATTTTAGATTTGGTTAAACAACTCCCAGAAAGTGACAAAATAAAACTCAGTAAAGAACTCGAAAAAGAAACTTTAAATCAAAAATTAACCCAACTTCTAGAAACTTTTAAAACTGATGAGCTTTCCTTAGAGACAATTACCGAAGAAGTGGAGGAAGTTAGGGCTGAAATTTATGGACAACAAGCCACCAATTAAAGTTATTATTGATACTAACCTTTGGATTAGCTTTCTTATTGGTAAACAGTTAGCCAAAACTCTTCTGCCGATTTTTTCTCCACAGCTACTTAATGAGATTAACCTTGTTACCAAAAGACCAAAATTACAAAAGCATTTTCCCCAAAGTAAAGTTCAAGAGTTACTTGAGCTTGTAAACATAATTGGGTTATGTATTGAAACTAAATCAAAAATTAATATCTGTAGAAACGCTAAAGATAACTACCTTTTAGCCTTAGCCAAAGATAGTCAAGCTGACTTTTTAATTACAGGCGATCAAGATTTATTAATTTTGCAACAATTTGGAATAACTAAATAAGACTTTTAGACTTTTTGTCAATCAAAAAGTACCAAATATGGGAGTGATCGGGTGGAAAATTCAGGGACTTTTTCCCTGAAAATTAGGTAATTGACCCCCTCAAAATCGGTAAAACCCTACACCCCACACCCCACACCCCACACCCTACCCCCACGAAAAACTTTTTCAGCAAGCCCTAATTAAATTATGATCGCGCCGTAACGCACCATCTTAATTTGTAGGGTGCGTTAATGTTCTCGGTTCTTCTCTTTTTCTCACCTAACGGCTGGTCGATTTTTTTGAGAAAATTGAGTTAATAATCTCTAGGTTGAGTTAAGGTTTGTAGTTGCGCTTTAGCACCAAGTTCTAGGTAAAATCGGGCTAGAGCATCGACATTGCTTGTCATCCCAAGACTGGCCCGACTTACCCTTACTGTTCTTTGTGGCGAGAAAAAGCCAGATCAGCAGTCTCGATTACCTTTAATAGCTGTTCAATGCGGTTTTCCGTTGGGGGGGCCAAACAGGGAAAAACGGCTAAACCGGGGATTTGATTGGCTACCTCGGTGACAGCCACATCAAGGGTGACTAGGGGTAAATTAGCGAGGGTTTCCGACTCGCTCAAGGTTTGCAGATAAGAGTATAAATCTTCTGCGATCGAACTATCAATTAAGATAGCGTCCACCTCCCAGACAGTGGCTAAAAGTTCCGCCTGTTCGCAACTATCGGCCTCGATAAAACGATAATTCTCCCGGACTAATTGATTATTCCAAATCCAGCTAAAGGAAGATAAATCGGAGAAATTGGGGGCATAATGACCGTGTAAACGCAGCAGAGTCGGAGCAGTGCGCCGTTTGCGGCTAGGAACAGGGGAAACGGTCAGATTTAGGCAAGCTTGCAGGGCAGCCGAGGTGATTGGTGGAACCAGAAAACTATCGGCCCCTTGCTGTTGACTGCGGTTGCGCTCGGAATCGGCGGCGGTGACAATAACTTTTATATCTTTGGTTTGGGGATGGGATTTCAGCAGCGTTAACACATCCCAACCGGACAAGAGGGGTAGATTGGGATTGAGAAAAACACAACGGGGTTTTAACTGCCGGGCTTTTTCGATCGCCTCAGTGCCGCTACGGGCGATAATGGCTTTTAATCCCAATTCACTCAAGCGATCGACAAACTGTTCGATCACTTGGGGATTAGCTTCCACCACCAACACCAGACGCTGGGGAGTAGCGGACTCCTGCTCGGCACCTTGGGGATGAACCGGCAGTAGTAAAGTAAATTCACTACCTTCCCGAGCTTTGGAGACAAAAGATAGATCGCCACCGTGACAGCGTGCTAATTTTTGGCTGAGGACCAAACCTAAACCTGCGCCCTCAAATTGACGGGTGAAAGGACTTTCTAGCTGTTGGAATTTCTGAAAAATCAGATGCTGGGATTCTTCCGGAATACCGATTCCCGTATCCCAGACGGTAAAAGCCAGCCAATTTTCCCAAAGATTGACTTTAATGCCCAAATTACCGCCATCAACGGTAAATTTTACCGCATTATCTAACAAATGCACTAACATCTGTTGTAAACGGGCCTCATCGGCCAGAACATAGTCTAACCCCGATTCGATGTCAAGACGATAGCTGCTGGGGAGATCGAGACGTTGGGGATACTTATCGACGATGATATCGTACACCCGTTGACAGAGGCGATCGATTTTGACTCTAGATAAAGTTAATTGTAGTTGTCCTGTCTCTAGGCGGGTTAAATCGAGGAGATCATTAACCAAAGCCATCAACTGACGACCGCTGCGATAGATTAAATCGGCATATTTGGACTGTCGGGGGTTAAGTTCACCGATTTTTTGTTCCAGGAGCAGACTGGAGAGACCGATAACGGCGGTGAGGGGCGATTTAAACTCATGGCTAACACAGGCGAGAAATTCATCCTTAAGACGATTTAAATGGACTAGATCGGCATTTTTAACCGCTAATTCCTGACAATATTGCTGTTGTTCGGTGATATCGGTGGCTAACAGTAACCATAGTCCTGAAGCTTTCTCGATCAAAGGATAATTATCCGTTAAATTTAACGGCACGGATAACAGGCGCCAAGTCTTAGTTAAACCCGATGTCAGCGTTTCCAGACGCTGGGGAAACAGGGGGGGAGTGGGGGATGGGAGGGTTAGGGGGTCATTAACTAAAGCCAAGGCAGAGTTATCGATATTAGCGGGGAAAGCTGCCCCGATTTGTTGACACCAAGCCTGATTTTGGTATAAAATCCCTGCTTCTGGACTGTAGAGCAGCAGCGGCAGCGGTAATTGTTCCAGAAATTCCAGAGGACGATCGCTGCGGGGGGGGATGCGATCGCTGATGCGGAGCCGCGGGGGGGGATCATCGAGAATCGAACGCCCGAGACAAAATTGGAGAAGTTTGCCCGTGTCTAAGCGTCCTAACAGTTTCCCCTGAGCATCGACTAAAATAGGGGCTTTTGCGATCGCTTCTCCCGTCAGGGTGGCCAGAAATTCACTCACGGCCATGCGCGAGTTAAGAGGGATAATCGGACGCAGCCAACCGCTCAGATCCAGACAGTTGGGGGAGGGGTTTCTGGTTTCGGGGTACTGTTGTTGATAGAGGAGGTAAGCAATCAGGGCTTGACTCTCAATCAGTCCTAGGGGACAATACCTCTCATCCACCACCACGATCGCTTCTGGATTGCCCGTGTTAATTAAATCGCAAAGACTGGCCCTGTCAATAATTAATTCACAGGCAGTGACGGATTGATTAAAGTGATGGAGACTGAGGGTAACGCTAGGCATGGGGATAATTAGGGGGCGGTGGCGGTAGCTTTAGGGCATAATTAGGGTTTGCGGCAAAAAGTTTTTCGGTGGGGGCAGGGTGTAGGGTGTAGGGTATAGGGTTTTACCGATTTTCAGGTGGTCAATTACCTAATTTTCAGGGCAAAAGTCCCTGAATTTTCCCCCTGATCACTCCCATCCCCGGCACTTTTGGATTTCAAAAAGGTCTAAAAGTCTTATCCAACAAGGTTTTTAGATTTATTCAGCCAGCCCTAATTAACAAACTGATGGCCAAACTATTAGTCGTCCTAGAACTTGAATTTATCTTGATTATGACGCTCGCTCATCTAGAGAACCGCTCCATTGATTACAATTAACTACGATACCTACTGCCAAAAAGCAAAGTTAACCTTTAACTTCCCTTAGCTGATGGCGGGGGGTTGTCTTCTCAACAGAGAAAGCCTAACCTATTGTTTGTCAATTTCTATCTACCTTGCGGGTGAGAAAACGTTGCCTCCGAGACTGACTATTTATGCTTTTGTCCCAACGGACTCACCCTTGACGGGGGTGAGTTCACCTCTGGGGCTGGTTAATTCTTTGACGGCTTTATTGGCTAATGAACGGTATAATCTAACCCTGGGGTCATCTTCTAGCGAACTATTGGCTAATATCGAGGCAGAGAAGGAAAAAATCGATTGTTTGCTGGTGGTCTTTCATCCTTCCCTACAGCCGACTTTTAATCAACTCTACGAAGGGGGGATTTTACTGCCAGTAGTGATCATTGTCGCTGACAAGAACATCGCTCCTGAGATGAATGACTCTCCCACCTGTCTCTATCATAGTGCCGAATTACAAATCACCGTCAAGGAATTAGACAGCATCACCTCGGTTATCGACCAAGCGATCGCTCGATTTCTCCATTTAGCTCCTAATTGCTCTTTTTCCGAGCGTACTACGATTGTTAACCAACCGAATCCCGTGGAAAATAATCACAGTTTTCTCCTCCTACAACAGCGCCGTTTAGCAGAAAAATTAAAAGAAAGACTCGGCTATTTAGGTGTTTACTACAAACGCAACCCGCAGCTATTCTATCGCAATCTTGCCCCGGAGGAAAAAAAAGAATTACTGCGGGAATTAAGAAGAGATTATCGGGAGATTATTTTAAATTACTTCCAACAGGATTATCCGATTAATCAAGCGATCGATGAGTTGGTTAATAATGTCTTTTTTACCGATCTCTCAGTGTCGCAAATTCTGGAAATTCACATGGAGTTAATGGACGAATTTTCCCAACAGTTAAAATTAGAAGGCAGAAGTGAGGAAATTCTCCTAGATTATCGTCTCGCTCTCATTGATATCCTTGCTCACTTGGGGGAAATGTATCGTCGTTCCATACCTCGCGAGGATATCCCTTATGATTTATTATTGGGAATAGACTAAAATCTCCCCCATAAATAACAATAAACTCCTATCCCCAGCCCCTTTGATCTTAACCTATGAGCGTCTTTAAAAAAACCTATGTTTTAAAACTGTACGTCGCCGGCAATACCCCCAACTCCGTGCGGGCCTTAAAAACCCTGAAAAATATCCTAGAAGAGGAATTTCAGGGAGTGTATGCGCTCAAGGTGATTGACGTGCTGAAAAACCCGCAACTAGCGGAGGAAGACAAGATTCTCGCTACTCCTACCCTTGCGAAAGTCCTCCCTCCCCCGGTGCGGAAAATTATTGGTGATTTGTCCGATCGAGAGAAGGTTCTGATCGGTTTAGACTTACTATACGAGGAAATTCGTGAACGAGAAAATGATAGCTAGGTCTTTGTCCATAGTTGATTAGACGGGTTATATTGATTGAAGAAGAAATGATCGGGGCTTAATCTAGTACCTCTAGGGGAAAGTCAAGAGTCAATGGAAATCGAGATAGTGTAAAGTGTTTAGTCAGGCTTGATATGTTTCTGTGGAAAAATTAGATAAAAATCCTACTCTTTAAATACTCGCTGGATAAATAATGACTCAATCTAACTCTAATAGCCAATCGAATCCACCGATTAAACCGAAAGGTGTTCGCAAAATTAGAACCCTAATTGAAGGTTTTGATGAGATCACTCACGGTGGTTTACCCATGGGGAGAACTACCTTAGTTAGTGGCACTTCTGGCACGGGAAAAACCCTGCTTGCTGTGCAATTTCTCTACCATGGGATCAAGTATTTTGACTATCCGGGCCTGTTTGTTACTTTTGAAGAATCTCCCACCGATATTATCCAAAATGCCTATAGTTTTGGTTGGGATTTAGAAGAATTAATTGACCAGGGTAAATTATTTATTCTCGATGCTTCCCCGGATCCGGAAGGTCAAGAGGTGGTGGGTAGTTTTGATCTTTCGGCCCTAATCGAGCGCATTCAATACGCAATTACCAAATATAAAGCCAAACTGGTATCAATTGACTCTGTAACTGCCGTTTTTCAGCAGTACGAAGCGGCATCAGTGGTGCGGCGAGAAATTTTTCGGCTCGTGGCCCGGTTAAAATTATTAGAAGTGACTTCAATTATGACCACGGAACGTATCGAAGAATACGGAGCGGTGGCCCGTTTTGGTGTAGAGGAATTTGTCTCTGATAATGTGGTAATTATGCGGAACGTGCTAGAGGGAGAAAGGCGACGCAGAACCGCAGAAATCCTCAAATTACGGGGAACAACCCACATGAAGGGGGAATATCCCTTTACTATCACCAATGATGGCATTAATATCTTCCCCCTCGGTGCGATGCGTTTAACTCAGCGCTCTTCTAATGTCCGCATTTCTTCGGGAGTAAAAACCCTTGATGATATGTGTGGAGGCGGTTTTTTCAAGGATTCGATTATTTTGGCCACAGGAGCAACAGGTACGGGTAAAACTCTCTTAGTCAGTAAATTTCTGGAAGAAGGCTGTAGGCGCGGTGAGCGGGCGATTTTGTTCGCTTATGAAGAATCTCGCGCCCAATTGTCCCGAAATGCTTCTTCTTGGGGGATCGATTTTGAGGAGATGGAACGCAAGGGATTATTAAAATTGTTGTGTTCTTACCCGGAATCGGCGGGATTAGAAGACCATTTACAGATGATTAAGTCGGAAATCTCGGAATTTAAACCCTCCCGCATTGCCATCGATTCTCTATCGGCACTCGCTCGCGGGGTGACAAATAATGCTTTTCGGCAATTTGTGATCGGGGTGACGGGATACGCCAAACAGGAGGAAATTACGGGATTTTTCACCAATACCACCGACCAATTTATGGGAGCGCACTCGATCACCGAATCCCATATTTCTACGATTACCGACACGATTTTAATGTTGCAGTATGTGGAAATTCGCGGCGAAATGTCGCGAGCGATTAACGTCTTTAAGATGCGCGGTTCTTGGCACGATAAAGGGATTCGTGAATATACTATCAGTCAGGATGGGGCGGATATCAAGGATTCTTTCCGCAATTACGAGCGGATTATTAGTGGTTCTCCGACTAAAATTAGCGTCGATGAAAAGACTGAATTATCGCGGATTGTTCGCAATGTACGCGAAAAATTACAGGATGAATAATCGGGAGTTGACTGATGGAGATTATTTTGAAGAGCGATCGGGTAAAGTCGGTCTTAGGGAAAATAACCACCAAATCAATAAACCTAATATAATCCAGAGAATATCTTTAACCCGGCGAATTAGAGAAATCGCTAAACCTAATTCTAGACTGCCGGTTAAGGAAGCACCCAGCAGCACTAAAGAACCTTCTAAAGTACCGATATTAGCGGGAATAAAAAAGGTTCCAGCGCGTACCAATTGGGCAACAGAATCAAATAACCAAGCATCGGCAAAACTGATCGGATGTTGGAGAAACTGCATTAAAACATAAATTTCTAAAACTCCGAGGGGCCAATTGAGAAAACCGACGATCAAGCCATTTCTAAATAGGGGCAGATTCCGGTAAAATTCTCCTAAACGATCATCGACACTGCGAAGATTTTCTAAAGGTTTAGCTAGGCGATCGCATAAAAAAGAATGACCTAATCGATTAACTATTCGGGAGGATAAACGGAATCGCTGAATCAAGAAAAATATCAGGATACAACTGGAGAATATAGCGAGACTTAATCCGGTAAAAGTTTTAAAAGAATTAGAAAATTTTGGGGAAGCGAGGAGCAGAAAAAAACCGATAATTGCAAAGAAGACAAGGGAAGCAGTATTTAATGTCTTGGTCAGAATAATCGAGGCACTGGTTTCTTTATAGCTAATCTGATAGTGAGTTTTTAACATCACTGCTTTAAAACCTTCTCCTCCCAAAGAAGCGAAGGGAGTCACGCGATTAAAGGCTGCCCCTACCATGTAAATTAATAATAGGCGAATTGTCCATCGAGGTTGGATAGGAATGCTTTTAAAAGTTAGTTGCCAAGTAAAAACATCGGTGAGGAATTCTAGGAAATAAAAAATAATCACTACTGTCATTCCCCACCAACCGACTAGGGTGATTTGTTGCCAAACTTCTTGTAGATTGGTTTGGCGTAAAATTACCCCTAGTAAAACAAAACCTAAACCCAGAAAGATAAATTTAAGATATTTCATACTAAATTGTGAATTATGAATTGTGAATTGTGAATTATGAATTATGAATTATGAATTATGAATTATGAATTGTGACTGATAACTGATAACTGATAACTGATAACTGATAACTAAAAATAATTCCAACGTTGAATAAATGGTAGCCAATGGGATTCGACTAACTCGATCGCTTTTGCATCTGGGGGATAATTATTTTTTTTATATCCTTGCAGACTGGCGATATATTTCTCAAAGCGAGGCCTGGATATTTTTAAGTCGGGAAGTTGCAGTTGATCGTAAATTTTCTCGATTTGTGCTAGGGGGTCTTTTTCTAAATCTTCAAAACGAATTTCTACAAAACTATCGGCGGGTAAATCGGCACTATCTCGCAGGAGAGAATTAAGCATTGAGGGATAACTTTTCAGAATTACCTGCTCGATTTCATCCGTGGATAAATTATCGTAGGATTGTAGTGCTAGTTCCGGTAGGATGCGGGTAAAAAAGTGACGGGTTGAGGGAAAAACTAGATAGGGATTGCGGTAGATATGAATAAATTTAGCATCGGGCCAGATAGCTCGCAATTTGGCAATATGTGCCGTATAAACGGGGTTTTTGATTAGTAATTGTTTGCCTTTTTGATGTATGGAAACTTTTTTTAATAGATGAGTATGCCAACGCTGCCAAGTGGCGATTTCTTTCTCGCTGCAGCCTTGAAAAAAAACCCCTCGCTGGAAATGATACTGAAAACGTTGGGGAAAGTATAAACCATGGTAGTAGGAAAGGGGGATCATGCTGGCTAGGGCGATCGAGTCTTCTTGGGGGGAATCGGGAGTAACGGCGACGTTATCCACATGGCGATCGCTAGGTAGGGCCAATTCTAGCAGCGGTTGAAATAAGCGGACGATGCCGAGGATATCCCAGGGTAATCCCACCGCTAGGGGCGAAATATAGCCAAAATGCTCCGATTGACCGAGTAAATTGTGGAGATGGGTCGTGCCGCTGCGCCAATAGCCGACAATAAAAATGGGTGCTTTTACCTGTACGCCGCGCTCATAAAACCCTGTCATTAAAATTCGTTCTAGGGTAGAAAAAGGCAGTCGCGCCAGGGTAACTGCCAGCGCCAGGGTTGCTGGGGCCAAATTGGGGCGATTAATGCCGCCATTGGTCAAAAACAAACGAAGGAGAGTGCTAAGGTTGCTACCGCAGAGGGGATGAAACAAACTGGACATATTAACTATTTTTTAGCGGTTTTTTGGCGGATAGCTTGGCTGGCCAAGGTTTTACCGAATTCCCAAGCGGCCCCTGGGAAGCGGTGTGCATCAGCCACCACATCTTTAACGGCGGTGACAAGCCAACGGCAATCCTCATCGGAGAGGGTGAGGGGGGGGATAAACTTGATGATATTCATGCCGTGGCCGGAAACCTGCGAGAGAATTTGATGGCGGGTAAAGAGGGGAACGACGATTAACTGGGAAAATAGCCCTTTATTGGCGGTTTCTAGCATTTTCCAGGCGGCTTTTAGTGACCAACTGCTCGGCTCGGCAAATTCCAAGGCGATCATCATCCCCAATCCCCGCACTTCCTGCAAACATTCGTACTGATCTACGAGGGGCCGTAGTTCTGCGATAATTTGTTGACCGATTACGGCCGATCGCTCGACTAATTTTTCTTCTTCAATCACCTGTAAAGTGGCAATACCGGCGGCCATGGCCAGATTATTTTTACCAAAAGTGCTACCGTGAACCACAGAACGATCCATGCGATCGAATACTCGATCGAAGATCCAGCGACGACAGAGAACCGCTCCCACTGGCACAAAACCGCCCGAAAGAGCCTTGGCAACACATAAAATGTCCGGTTCTACCCCCCAATGTTCCACTGCCCAAATTTTGCCAGTCCGGCCCAAACCGGTCTGCACTTCATCGGCCACAAAAAGAGTGCCGTAACGACGACAAAGGGCAGCCGCTGCGGGGAGATAGTTCGGTTCGGGAATTCTCACTCCGTGACCTTGGATCGGTTCGGTAATAAAAGCCGCTACTTCTTGGTTAATTAGAGCTTTTTCGAGCGCAGCCAGATCGCCGAAGGGAATTTCCTCAAAATCGGCGACAAAAGGCCCAAATCCCTGGCGATAATGGGGATCGCCGGTGGCGGAAAGGGAACCCATGGTTAACCCGTGGTAGCCTCCCTGACAGTAAACAATTTTGCTGCGTCCGGTGGCGTAGCGGCTGAATTTAATGGCAGCCTCGACGGTTTCTGTGCCGGAATTAGCAAAGAAAACTCGTTCTAATCCGGGAGGTGCGATCGCTGCTAACCGTTCGGCCAGCAATCCCGCTAGGATAGAAGCATCCAATTGGACTAAATTGGGTAATGCTGCCGTCAATACCTCCTGTAAAGCTTGCACGATCTTGGGGTGATTGCGTCCGAGGGCGAAAACACCAAAACCACTCAGTAAGTCCAGATACTTTTCCCCCTGATTGTCGAATAGGTACGGACCTTGGGCTTTAACGTAGTGGCGATCATAGCCGATCGTTTTTAGTACCCTAACCATCTGGGGGTTTAGGTATTGTTCGTGGAGGGCAAAGTTTTCTTCTAGTCTTTTTTCTATCAGTTCTAAAATGCTCATAAATTCCAGATTTGATTACTGAAAAACTAATTTTTAAACACCTCAAACCCGATTATGTTGATAGCACATTATCATGATTTTTGGTTATCTAATATTATAAATTATTTGATATATTTTGTCAAGTATTTAAAAACTTATCTAGGACAATTAAACTAATTCACTCTTGTTGGCTAAAGGTTCAAGCGACTTTTAGATAATTTATTAGTCAGTTTTTATATGGTTGGGGCGCAAGCGATGCGCCCAAAATGTAATATCAGTAAACTGTTTACTGTTCACTGATAACTGATTACTGATAACTGATTACTGATAGCTATAAAAAAACCGACCAACAAGAGAGAATTCCTGTCAGTCAGTCGGTGATGATAGGCTGAATTTTAGTCAGCTTTATTTCTTAGCGGGGGCAGCCTTAACGAGTTCCAATTCACTTTCAGCGAAGTTATTGGTATTCAGTCCACCGGCGCTACCACTAAAACCGTGGTAGTTAACAGTTTTAAAACGGACGATAACGGGATAGAGGATACCACTTTTGTCAACACTGGCTACGGTTCCTACATCGTTGTACCAGTAAGACTCTTTCCGTTTGACTCTAACTTCGGCTCCGCGTTCGATTCCAGGCATAGCTGTTGTTTTTTTTAAGGGTTTAGTTAACAGGTTACAATCAGAGCGAGTTTGCCGAAAGGGTTTTTACTTTAAGTTTTATTGCAAATCTTGCCACTCCACTGCCACGAAATGCCCCGAACGTCCCCATAGGTCTGCCTTTGGTGCAATGTTAACGATTGTTAAGTTAAAGGGAATAGCCGTAGTCAGGTATTTTTGGGCCGACATTCCCACATCTGGCCCGATTTGAAAAGCGGTGGCAGTGGCTAAACCTAAGCCTAATAACTGAGAAATCGGACCTCTGGGGAAGATAAGATGAGTTCCTAAGACTAAGCCGGCGGTTAAGGCTAAAGTTACCGATAAATTGGTGCCACAACGCGGATGTAATGCCAATTGCCCCTCGCCATTTTTGAGACGACGGAGCGCCTGTTTGGCCGCAATTTGCAGTTCATTTGTATTAATCTGTCCGTAGAGATAAAAACCCCTATCGGTGGACAGTCCCCCCAGGGCCTCGTTATCTGCGGGGGAATGGTCAAAAGGCGATTGACGACGGGCAGCCATTTCGCTTAATACCCAGACGGTGGCGTGTTCCAAGGCGTGAACCTGTCGCAGGGTGAGAAATTCTTTGACACCGGGGATAAAGCCGATTTGTGCCAGTAAATCGCTGTCTTGCTGGGGCGAGGGGTTAAACCAGTCAAAAGAGGGGTTAGAAGGGCTACTAGGGGTCATAAAGTTGCGCTAGGGGGAGTTTTTTCGGGGAAGATGAGGGTGCTATTCGACAAAAAGGGGAAAATCTGACCACTGGGGAACTGCTGCTAGTTTTTGCTTTAGGTAAGGTTTGCTGAATAAATCTAAAAACCTTGTTGGATAAGACTTCTAGACTTTTTTGAAATCCAAAAGTGCCGGGCATGGGAGTGAGCAGGGGGAAAATCCCTGGACTTTTTCCCTGAAAATTGGGTAATTGACCACCTGAAAACCGGTAAAACCCTACACCCTACACCCTACACCCCACACCCTGCCCCCACAAAAAACTTTTTGCCGCAAACCCTAGTTAAGAAGCGAAAGGATTTCAGTTATCTCGATTGCTAGTCTTGGTCATAAAAACTGTAGTCAATTAGCTGTCTAAATAGGCGTTAATGATAGCGAGAGCCACTAAGGGAGCGGTAATTGTTCTCAAAATGCGTTTTCCCAGTGATACAGGTAGAAAATTAGCGGCGATTGCTTGTTCTATTTCTGCCTCCGTCCATCCCCCTTCCGGTCCGATGGCCATGGTTATCTCGGTTGATGTTTGTAATTGAGAAAGTAGCGGGGCCACTGTTCTACGCGTAACACCAATATAACAAGTTGTCTGTGGGTTAGCTCCCCGCTTAAGGATGGCTAAAAATGGCTGTGGTTCTTCGATTATGGGAATAATCTGTCTTTCTGATTGTTCTACAGCTTCCCGGGCAATTTTTCGCCAACGGTCAATTTTTTGAGGACTAGGATTAACTAAACCGCGTTCTGTCAGCAGCGGGATAATCCGATAAACTCCTAATTCGGTGGCAGCGCGAACAATATCATCAAAGCCATTTTTGGTAATTGCTACCATTAAATTCACTTGTACTGGTAGTTCGCTAGTTTCGTTTATCGCTTCTAAAAGATGGGCAGAATTATCAATTATTTCCGCTAACCACGCTTGTCCTTGTCCATTTAGGGCAATAAAACGGTCATGGGATTTTAAACGAACAACTTTTTTAAGATAATGACTTTGTTCGGGTGTTAAGGCAATTAACCCGTTTTCTAGGGTATTAAAATCGAGAAGAAGACGATAATACAAGGCGGTTTAGTATATATTGCTATTGTGTTCAGAATCACTGTCAGCTATCTATTTTAGCTTTTATGGTGTTTTTGTATGGGGTAGATGGCTCTTCTGGTTTCTGTGTGGAAACGAGGTCTATACTGATAGTTTCTTCGACAAAATAGTCCTAAAAGTGTTACCCGATAAGCATTTCACGATTCCATAAGCAAAAATTATCACACAAAGTCGAGAAGAGCCGGTAGATTAGCCTAAAATCTTGATCATTAACAAACACGGGAATTGATTAATGAATTTACTAGGCATCGTTTTATACTCTTTTATGGGGGTGCTGTTGTTGGGGTTAGCTGTAGCTATCTGGTGGTTAGTCGATACCGTATCTTTATCCCCCACTAAACCGAAAAGAGCTACTTCTAAAAATAATCGTCAAAATTTGCCAATCAGTCAGCAGCAACTTTTCTACTTAGAAAGAGAACTTTTAACCCTCGTGAATGGAGATAAAGCTTTAGCGACTCGATTGCTTTTAAATATTAGATTGAGAAATCCCCAACGCAGTAAAAGCTGGTGTTATGAAAAAGTGATTTATGACTTAAAACGAGATCGAGGAGGAATTTAAATTGTCACTACAACAATTAGACTTATTAGAAGAATACCGTAGCGATCGCCATAATCTCATTGAAAAAAATTTATCTACCTTGTTTAGATTGGTACCCGATTGGTGCGTCAGGGAAAAAGAATCGCTCGCTCTAGTTCCTCAGACAGCGATCGAGTTGTGTTATTATCACAGTTGTCTTCGGGAAATACTGACGCATTAGTGACAGTAAAATGTCTTGATGAGAGAGTTGATATAACACAAGTCAGTCCAGGAATTATCCTCGATGCTGATGCTTCTCCTCGTCAATTTATTCAACGTCGCAGCAAAATTATCCCGGCAGCTGGTGGCCAAGAAAAAAGCAACTTGAATCGATGTCTTAACCCTTGGAGCGATAGTGAGGTAAAATTAATTGCATCGGAGATCAAAAGAGTTATTGATTTTGCCCGGGCAGCCAGCAATCAAGCTACAGTTATTAACAGATTAGTCCAAGAATTAAGTTACTATGGTCTTACCTACTCAGATCTGTTATAAAATTTCTCCTCATCAAGGTATCTATTAGCCAATAGGAATTAAGACTTGACAATACCCACTCCCCAACCCACAAAAAATTCATGGACATAACTGCTAAAATTAAAGAAATAGCCCAAAAATATGAGATACCTCCCCAACTGCTAAAGGAAGCCATGGCTTTAGAAGTAGAAAAAATTACTCTAAAAAATCGGCAGCTATCACCTAAAATTGTCAAACTTATCGAAAAATATACCGACTCCTCACAATAAATAAACTCTATGACTTTGAGACTGAAACAAATTCGCTTAACTAATTGGAAATGTTACCCTAGTCAAAATATTACTTTTAACCTGCATCCCGACAGAAAAATTCATATTATCTTCGGTAATAATGGCCACGGTAAAACTTCTCTGATGACGGCGATTTTATGGTGTCTCTATGGGGTAGATATTGTATCTAAAGAGACTCTGAAAACCTATTTTTATCGAGGTGAGGAGGATTCTTCATCAGCAGAAGAAAAAGAAATGCGGGTAGAATTAAATTTTACTAGAAACGAGAAAAATTACTTTATCAGTCGCACAGCGAAATTAAAAGTTAATGGTAGCACTTCTTCTCTCAGCTTAGAGGAAGCATTATTTTATGAAGATGGAACCATAAGAAGTAACTCTAGGGAATATATCGAAGCATTGCTTCCTAAATCTATTCGAGATTTTTTCTGTTTTGATGGCTTAAAAATTGAACAATATACCCAGATAACTCAAACTAAAGAAGCAAAAGAAGCAATTGAAAAAGTTTTGGGTATCCCGGAATTAAGAAATCTGCGCGATGATACAGAAAAAGCCTTACAAGAATTAGAAAACCGTTTCAATAAAGCAGAGGGAACCAGTCAAGCTTTAAAAGATAAGAGAAAACAATTGCGAGAATTAGAAGGAGACATTGAACTTAAAAAAGGTCAGCTTAAAAATGCTAAAGATGAGGAAAAAAATGCTATAGTTATCTACCAAGTCGCTCAAGAAAAAGCTGCTCAGATTGAAAATTTACGAGAAAAATTAGAGGAAATTAATAACTTAGATAAAAAGCGTATCGGTTTACAAACTGAGTTAAATAACCTGCAAAAGTCTATTGATTCTTGGTTAAAAACAGCTTCGATACCTTTGCTGATTAACTTTGTGCAGGAAATGGCCGATGATTTGCAAGTTACTAGCTTAAAAAGCAACTATAAAACTAATTCTACAGCAATTTTTAAAGCAATACTTGACGATGAAAGCTGTCTATGTGGTCGTTGTTTAGACAAAAATTCTCGTGACTTTATACTTCAACAAATTGCCGAACTAGAGTCCTTAGAAGTGGACAACACCACCAGAATAGAAAAAGATCAAATTAGAATTGATTTACAGGGAATTATCCGAGATAATGCCAAACTTAGCAATTATAGTCAATTGCTTTTACAAAGAGATCTTTTAGAAGAAGAAATCGAAGAAATCAATCAATATATTAAACAGCTAAAACAGGAAACCACGGGAATAAATCAAGACTCGGTTAGGGATATTTGGCGAAAAGTTGACGAATCGGAACAAAAAGTTAAGGAGATTGAAGAAAAGATCGAACGCTTGCAAAAGGACATTGAAATCAAAGAAAAGCAATTAGAACATTTACGCAAAGAAGTGGAAATTTTAGCTAGTGAAAATCAAACCACACTGATGTTATCTAATCAGGTTAAAATGGCCAGAGGTTTAAAAAATGCCACTAACGAATTAATCGAATGGCATATCGATAATTCCCAAAAAATGATTAATCAAGTAACCAGCGATCGCTATTTACAAGTAACCAACAAACCAGAGGAATATAAAGGAGTAGAAATCACTCCCGAATATACTTTAGGAATCCGTACCATCACGGGAAAATTATTAAATCCCGATGTCTTAAGTGCGGGAGAAAAGGAAGCTTTAGCTTTTGCTTTTATCACTGGTTTAAATCAAATAACCGATAATTGTGTTCCCCTAATTATGGATACACCTTTTGGCCATTTAGACAAAGAACATCAAAAAAATATTATTAACTCTCTCCCTAATTTAAACTCCCAAGTGATTATTTTAGCCACGGATCGCGATCTTCCCGATCCACTTTTAAATCTGCTGCTCCCCTATACTACTGATATGTTCAAAATACACCGTTTGGCTGCCGATGAAGATGCTTCCGTGATTGAAGTGATGGAGAATTACTAATGCAGAGAATCGATCCCAGTTTGAAGATTTATGCCTCGGAAACTTCCAGAAATTATCTACAGGTACTAAAAGATAATAAAACCTTTGAGCGCATGGTAGATGCTTATTTATTCGCCGCTGCTTTTGCCATTAAACAAGACTTAAGTATCTACGGAACCACTTTGAGTAATCGACAAGATTTAATTAATATTAGCCAAATCGAGCCAGAAGTTATTTTAGCTTTAACTGCCGGAATTTATATTATCTGTAAAAAGAATTCCTATCCTCAACCCAGCGATGGCAAAGAAATTTTAGATAAGATCTGTCAATACGCAGAAGTGGGATTAAGGGAATTAAAAGAACGCTGGCAAGGCAAAGTCAGCAATCAAATCCAAGCTGACATTGAGAGAATTATCAATAATCTCTAAAATTCTCCCTATCTAACTATCTTTTTTAGGGATAACGACAAATTAGATTCTTTCCACACTGCCAAAAAAGACGGGTTCCACGCGAATAGCAACGATACTAGCTGGACGTAAAACCATATATTCCCCTTGAATATTTCTGATCGGAACATTGATAAAATCCCTGGAATCGGCTTTCGGAACTAATTCGTTACTGTACCACTTTTGAAATTCTTGGATAGTCAAAAAACGGACTTCCTCGCGATGTCCACTGCTCAAGAACAAATGTACAGCGTACTCGTCAGCTTTTCTACTCATTTTTTTTAACTAATCAGATTGAATTTTTGTAATAAAGTTGCCATTAAAGGCGGAAAAGTGAGACGCAATTCGCTAAGATCTGAGAAAATTAATTTTTGGTAGCTTGGCAGGTCAAAAGCTAGTTTACCCTTTAATTCCGCCCGATTTTGATAGGTTAGCAGAATTTGTCCGCCCTGTTTACAAGCGATCGCATAACCCAATTCTACACCCACTAGGGGACTGGGCAGTAATTCCGTTTCCTTTTGGCTAATCGCCGTAGCATCGGCAATAAATAATAAACTTTTGCGAATTTTGCGTAATTGACTATCACTCAACCGGGTGACATTGCCCTCAGTTCGAGGCGTTTCTTCCATAGTTAAGGGCAAACGGGAGCGTTTATTGAGATTTTCGACGGTTTCGGTCAAAACTGTTTTTAAAGCGGTGCTAGAGTCCTTAAATTGGCTTTGGGAGCTAAAATAAATGATGGGATCCAGCCAAGTGCTGAGGTCCTGTTTAGTAAAGTAAATTTCTTGGGAAATCAGGTCAATATTCGAGATGACGTAACCGCCACTACCTTCGAGGTAAAATTCCACCCTTTCCCCTTCTAAATAGCGTTGGAACCAGACAGAACCCTGTATTGTCAGACTATCATCGAGAAAATCGGCTCTTAAACCCGATTTTAAGAGACTATTGCGACTTAAGCGCAAGTCGTGGGGACGTTTGACAACCTCGCGGATAGGTTCGTATTTGTCCAGATACCAAGCTTTCAGAGCGATGATGGCCATAGGTGTGGCGATTAAAGACACTCTCCCATTTTAGCAGTAAGCACCGATATCCTCTCCACATTCATCGGCCAGGTAAGAAAGAGCGCGAAATCTTAACATCATCAGGTTTTCGTAGAGGGGATTTAGCTTGCAAAGGGGGGGAATCTCTAGAATTGTCCAGCTAAATAGGTTAATTTTCCGCGCAAAGGGACATTGAGCCGGAATTAGACGACAAATCCTGTGAGCTAGTTCAGGTGTATTGATTTCTAGGCGATCAATTCGTTGCCGCAGGGGTTGCCATAAATCCCATTTTGGTTGCGGTGACGGATTTTTCCGATTGCCTTTCGACCAAGGGGCGATCCAATTAGAGACAATTATTTTATTTGTGGTATAATCTGATACATCAGCATCGGCCATAGCTTTATCTTCAATTGATTGACTCATAAGGTTCTATCTGAGATTACGACAGGGCAAATGCTCTTTCCCGAAAATCCTCTAGGACGTTCGGACATTTGACCGCTTTAACGATAACATCTCTGGGATAAAATTACTCGTTAAGACTACACAGGAACGCTGGGGCTGCGGAGAGGAAATCTGAACTTTTGTACTAATTCCCGATCTCCGAGTTATCACCTGAAAGCTAATAGGCAACAGACGACAATAAGATAACGTCATGAGTCAGTTTAACTAGATTAATCTCTAAGCTTCCCCCAAAGATATTGGCTCTGATTAGAGCTATATCTAGGTTAGCAAAAAGTCAGGTTTTTTCACGTCAGCATAGTACACTTTTTCTGGGTATAAAATATCACCCGCTTTTGTCAAAGATACGCAATGCAAGGGGTGGGGTGTGGGGTGTAGGGTGTAGGGTGTAGGGTGTAGGGTGTAGGCTGTGGGGTGTGGGAATTATGAATTATCAATTATGAATTATCAATTATCAATTATGAATTATCAATTATGAATTGGGTCGTTTTTTGCTGTCAACTGATAACTGATAACTGATAACTGATAACTGATTTACATTCTTTCCAAAACGGGAATTCCCAGGAGAGATAAGCCTAATTTTAGGGTTCTTGCCGTTAAATCACACAAAACTAAACGAGAGGTTTTAATCGGTTCTGCTGCTTTCAGAACGGGACAATTTTCGTAGAAACGATTATACTTTTTACTGAGTTCATAAAGATAATCACATAAACGATTGGGTAATAAATCCTCTTCCACTGCACTAATTACTTCCGGCAGTTGCAGTAATTGTTTAGCCAGAATTAATTCGCTTTCATCCTTGAGAATTAGCGGTGAATTGGCACTTAAATCCTGAAAATTAATACCACCTTCGCGACTGATACTCTGGACCCTAGCGTAAGCGTACAGCATATAGGGGGCGGTGTTGCCTTGCAGATTGAGCATTTTGTCGTAACTAAAAACGTAGTTACTATTGCGATTTTGGCTGAGATCGGCGTATTTAACGGCACTTAAACCGACAGTTTCGGCAGTCTTAGCGATAAAATCGCCGGTTTCTTCTCTTTCCTCGCTTGCCAGTCTTTTTTCTAAGTCAGCTAGGGAATAGGCGATCGCTTGATCGAGTAATTCTTGTAATTTTACCGTCTCTCCGGAACGAGTTTTTAATTTTTTACCATCTTCCCCTAAAACTAATCCAAAAGCGACGTGAACCACTGCCACATTATCGGGTAAAAATCCCGCTTTTTTAGCCACCTGAAATACTTGGGCAAAATGGTTAGCTTGTCCAGCATCAGTAACATAAATTATTCTTTCGGCCTTATCTTCACGCAATCGATAACAAATTGCCGCTAAATCGGTGGTAGCGTAATTATAACCGCCGTCGGATTTCTTGACAATTAGGGGCAGAGGATCCCCCTCTTTGTTGGTAAAACCATCGAGAAAGACGCATAAAGCGCCATTGTCTTCTATTAGCAATCCCTGTTGATCTAATTCTCTGATTACTGTCTCAAGGTAGGGATTATAAAAAGATTCCCCCCTTTCCGTCAGTTTTATATCGAGAATATCATAGATTTTCTGAAATTCCCGTCGTGATTGTTGACAAAGTAACTGCCATGCTTGACGACTTTGAGGATCACCTGACTGTAATTTTACTACGGCTTGACGGGCAGTTTCTTTAAAGTTTTCGTCTTCATCAAAACGAATTTTAGCCTTTTTATAAAAGCTAACTAAATCCCCTAAATCAAGAGCATCTGCTTGGGTTAAAGCGCTAGGATAAGCTTCTTGTAGATAGGTGATTAACATCCCGAATTGAGTACCCCAATCCCCGACGTGATTAAGACGAATTACTTGATGATGACGAAATTCCAAAATCCGAGCAATACAATCACCAATTATAGTTGATCGCAAGTGACCGACGTGCATTTCTTTAGCAATATTGGGACTGGAAAAATCGACAATAATTTTTTGACTGGGGTTAGCAGTGGCAACTCCTAAACGGTTGTCAGTAATTAGGTCTTTTAATTGGGTTTCTAGATAACTGGGTTTAAGGGTAAGATTGATAAAACCAGGTCCGGCAATTTCGGGGGGTTGACAGAGATCATCTATCTCTAGATTTTTTAGTAAAGTTGTCGCCACTTCCCGCGGTTTTTGTTTTAATTCTTTGGCTAAAGAGAGGGAAATATTACATTGATAATCGCCAAAACGGGGGTTACTAGCGGCGACAATTAGAGGATCGGTAGCGGCAAAGTTTTCCCCAAAGGATTTAACTAGGGATTGGGAAAAACGCTCTTTTATTTGTTGGATAATGGCAGTCATAGAGAGAATTTAGCAATGAATGTTAGAAGTCTATGGGGAATTAGGAAATTTATCTTGCTCTCATCTTGAATAGAATTGAGCCGGACGGGGTATTATGTCCATTTTCTTGGTACATTATAAGCATCAAATTTAGTATCTTTACTAATTAGAATTAGCGATCTGTTTAGAGACTGAGCAATTAGCATTCTATCAAATGGATCACGGTGATACAAGGGTAAAGTACAAATTTTTAGAGTATCAGAAAATGATATAGACAGTAAGGTTATATCTGATGCTTCTAGTTTAGTTTCAATGGTTTCATAACTTTTTTGTAGGGCTAACTTACCTAAATTTAACTTAATCGCGATTTCCCAGAGACTAACAATACTGACATAAACTTCAGGAGCAAAATCAATTTCCTCCCGAAGATTATTAGGTAAGTTAGGATCGTTTTCAGTTAACCAGATGAAAGTATGGGTGTCCAGAAGAAAAGATGTCATCACATATATTCCTGAAAATCTTCCAAAGACTCATCAAAATCATCGGACAAAGGTAAGGTAAATGTACCTTGTAAAATTCCTGAACGACGTTTTCTAAGAGAAGGTTTCTCTATAATAACATCTGATTGATAATTGGCCATCAAATATTCAGCATAGTGCAGCAGCTCTATTTTTAATAACTCTGGCATTGCTTCGACAGTTTCTAAGATTTTTGTGTCTATATTCATAGGTTTGGGATACTTAATCTGAGCTAATTCTTACTAATTACTTATTCCTTAACCAATAAAACCACGGCATAAACCGCGATACCTTCTTCTCGTCCTACTGGTCCTAATTGTTCGTTAGTAGTGGCTTTAATTCCCACCTGTTCTGGATTAATCTTGAGAGTTTCTGCTAACTTGGCTCGCATCGCGCTGAGGTGGGGTTTCATTTTCGGTTTTTCGGCAACAATTACCGAATCAATATTATTAATCTGCCAACCTTTATCGATAATTAATTGATTAACTTGTTCTAATAATTTTAAACTATTCGCCCCTTGCCATTGTGGGTCTGTGGGGGGAAAATAATGACCGATATCGCCTAAACTAAGCGCTCCCAGCATGGCATCCATAATAGCATGGGTTAAGACATCGGCATCACTGTGACCCAATAAACCGACAGTATGGGCAATCTCTACTCCTCCTAAAATTAAAGGTCTTCCTGTTACTAATCGGTGGATATCGTAGCCGTTACCAATACGAATATTCATAGAGCAGTCCCTTTGAAGTTATATTAATTATCTTATCGCAAAAGGGAACAAGTGAGGGAAAAGATTTCCCTCACTTGTCCTTATTAGTTAATTAGCTAGGAAGGATGAACTATTCTGCTGAAGTTT
Organism: Microcystis sp. M20BS1; assembly: GCF_020245305.1. Classification (NCBI taxonomy): domain Bacteria; kingdom Bacillati; phylum Cyanobacteriota; class Cyanophyceae; order Chroococcales; family Microcystaceae; genus Microcystis; species Microcystis sp. M20BS1. The sequence goes on from NZ_JADBUZ010000187.1 coordinate 32,196, forward strand.
TTCCCAATACAATGAAAGCTTATACTAAATCTATTTTTGATAGTATCATTAACTGCCAATCCAACTTTAAAAACCCACTTGCCACTTGCCACTTCCCACTTCCCACTTCCCACTTCCCACTCTATACTTGTTAAATAAGATTTAGTATAACTCGATCGCTGTTAAAATTGCGGTAGAATCGGGAGAGGGTTGGGTTTCATGCTTCAAACCAACCTACGTTCTTTTTAAATAAGATTTATAGCGTTTTTCAGTCTGCTGAGGTACAAAAGTTATGGGTTTTAGGCACTCATGCAAAAGGGAAGAAAAATAGGTGTACCTCACTAGCTTCGGAAACGCTATAGTTAAACACCGAATTTTGAACAATTATGCAACAATTTATTCAACAGTTAAAAATCGATTTATCCTTGACAGTGATCTAGCAGTTTCATCATTTACTTTCCTAAATATACTTAGCTAATCATCGCCAATAAACCTTGATAAAAAATCTGAAAACTAGGAGAACAATTATGAGCAGGAGTCATAAATTGAGAAATTTCTCGGGCTGCTTTCACTTTTTATAAACCTCCTCGATGATACCCAGCTTTTTGAAGTATCTTTTCTAAGTTTTCCCAAGTTCCGCCCGGAATTTCATCGGGTTTTCTGTATTTTGCTTGCTGTCCCACATTAGTAGAAACTTTGGGATAGGCTGAGACTATAGCCTGAATATCACCAAAAAACCAAGCTTCTAGTTCTTCTATAGCAATTCTATTTAACACCTGAAATGTTTTTTTATCTTCACTAATCGTTTTGGTGATCAGTCCTGTTTGTTGGGCAATATTTTCTAACTTTTCTTTGAGCATTTGACAATCTTCATTGTCTCTATCTACAAGAATAATGATTCGATAATCATCGGGTATCCAGCATTGATAGCCTTTTAATCGCTCCGGTAGTTTTTTGATTAAATCGGATTTACCTCGAAAGGCATGAATTTTATAGGTGACATTCTCAAATAATATTTTAGGTAAAATTTGATTTAAACATTCTTGGGTAGAAAATTCTTCAACTAAAAATTCAAGATGCACTTTTTCCCTCCTTTGCTATTAAACTTAAATGCTAGGATTACCCACATCAAAATAGTCCTCCATCCATAATTGACCCAACAAAGCACCATTTTGAATAAATTCCTTAACTCCTTGCATTGCTGAAGTACGTTTAGCTTGAGTAAAACCATTTTCATCTCGATAAAGTACCCAAACCTCCTCTGGTTTCAAACCATCTACAAAAAAGGGAGAATGAGTTGTTACCATTAATTGTGTACTTGCGGTCGCTGCCCGACATTCTTCTGCTAATTCAGGTAATAAACGGGGATGAAGATGATTTTCTGGTTCTTCTATTCCCAGTAATTGCGGAGGGCTTGGATCGTATAATATAGTTAAATAAGCCAACATTTTTAAAGTGCCATCGGAGGCAAATTTGGCAAGAATTGGCTCTTGAAAAGGTGCGTCTTTAATTTGAAGTAAAAGCTGTCCATTCGGCATAATAGATGCTTCTACTTTTTCTAATCTAGGAATTCGACGAGAAAGGGTTTGTAAAATAGATTCTAATCGTTGAGGATGATCTTCTTTTAAATATTGAATAACATTAGGTAAATTGTCACCAGTTGGCGATAATCTTTCTTGCGCTCCTGCTTCTGGTTGAGTGCGAGTATTATCTGCGGTTAAGTAGGAAAGATACCAACTTGTGATAAAACGACGCAAAGCACTAACCCGGGGATGTTTGGCCAATTGTCCGAGGGTACTAACAGCTAAAAATTCTGGGGAGTCTAATCGTTCAGAGATTCGTTTATCTTTTGGTTTGGGATTTTCTCCACTAACCACTATTCCTCCCCCTTCTTTAAAGTCTAAAAAGCGATAAGGTTTGCCCTTCGCTCCTTGTCTCCACTGTAACCATTCTTCGGCAACATAAGGGCGATTGTTAGCTTCATTAATAGCCAAATGATAGGTAATTAAAGGTGATGCCAATTTTTCTCGATATTTTAATTCGATAATGATGTAACCTTCTTGTCCTCTGGTTCTTAATTCTTTAAATCTTCCCCGTCTGTCCCAAGCTTTTTTTAAACCAACAGTAAAACATTCAGAGAGGAAAGCAAAGACATCAAATATGGTAGATTTTCCGCTCCCATTAGGACCGAGAAAAACGGTTAAAGGAGCAATGCTTTTTAATTCTAAGTCCTGTAAAGCTCGGTAATTTTGTACGCGCAGATTTTCGATTCGAGGTATAGAGTTTTTAGACATTGATTGTTGCTCTCTGCTGCTTTTAGCTCGTCTTGTCCCAGATTAGCTGTTAATTTTCCCAGTTCCCGCAAAAAACTGGTCAATTTTTAGTAATCTCGCTCTTCTGGACTGGTTATAGCAAATTAGCTCTCCTGATTCTACCGCAATTTTAACAGCGATCAAGTTATACTAAATCTTATTTAACAAGAACGTAGGTTGGGCTTCGGCCGTGAGCTTTTGCCGAACGGTTGAAGCATGAAACCCAACGCTCTCCCGATTCTACCGCACTCCGAGTTTTTTCTTGGGGATAATCTCCTAAATTCTGACTATCCACTGCCGATTGCCGCAAAGGATAGCCATTTATTCTATCAGAATGAGAAGATATTAAATATGATAACACTTGTGACTATATTTTTCACTGCCTTGCTGGCAGTTACGGATTTTACTTACCAAGTTTTGATTCATTTTCCCATACAAATCCTCAATTCTTTGGGGTCGTTGCTGTCCTATGGAGTAATCGGACTGATAATTTTAGTCCTAGTGTGGATTGTAGGTGACTGATTTCTCGGTAGAAAAAAATGAGAGAATCAGCCTTAGCCAATTCTCCCCAATTTAAACCAACCTTTAATTTTTACTGTTCACTCACTAGCCACTGCTTGGGGTTGTCCTTGCGGTTGGAATTGGAACAGGGAATAAACCACGTTACGACGGATATCAATCATCATTTCTAAAAACATCTCGTAGCCTTCCTGTTTATACTCAATTAGGGGGTCTTTTTGACCGTAACCGCGTAAACCAATCGACTCGCGTAAAGCTTCCATAGCTTGCAGGTGTTCGCGCCATAACATATCGATTTGTTGCAGGATAAAATAACGTTCGGCATCGCGCATGAAACCGGCGCGAATATTATCCACTTGACGTTCTTTAATTTCGTAGGCTTTGCGAACTTCTTCGTGTAGGAACATCTTGATATCATTAACACTCATCTCCTCGATATCTTTAGCGGTAATATCTGCCAACAGATAGACGAATTCCTGAGATTTACTAATCAGTTTTTCTAAATCCCATTCTTCTGCCGGCAGTTCAGGATTAATATAAGCCATGACGATTTCATCCATGGTTTTTTCGGCGTATTGCAGCACCTGTTCTTTTAGGTCCATCCCCTCCAAAACCCGACGACGTTCGGCATAAATAGCGCGCCGTTGATTATTCATCACCTCGTCGTATTCAAACACCTGTTTCCGGGCATCATAATAGAAGGTTTCCACTTTTCTTTGCGCTCCTTCCAGGGAACGAGTTAACATTCCCGACTCAATGGGCATATCTTCTTCCACCCGGAAGGCATCCATTAAACCAGCCACGCGGTCGCCCCCAAAAATCCGCAATAAATTGTCTTCTAGACTTAAAAAGAAGCGTGTAGAACCGGGGTCGCCCTGTCTGCCCGCCCGGCCTCGCAATTGGTTGTCAATACGGCGGGATTCGTGGCGTTCCGTCCCGATAACGTGCAGTCCGCCCCTTTCTACTACTTCATCGTGTTCTTTGCCTGTGTAATCTTCATAACTTGTGCGAATTAATTTATAGACTTCGCGTAACTTTTGAATAACCGGGTCATCCGTGGGAGCTTTTTCGGCTGCGATAGCGATTTTTTCTTCTGCTTCTAATTCGGGTAAACTTTGAGTTCCGTGGGTATCAACGGCAAATTTAACCGCTTCTTTCAGGGCATTTTCTACCTCTTTCGGTAACTCGGTGGGAAAAATTTCCGCCGAGGCGCGCCAGTTTTTTTTCTTCTTACCCGGGGCGAATCCTTGGGGGCGATTGCGTTCTCCTAAACTGGGTAAACTAAAGGCCAAATTGTCATCCTCGGGCATAACTAATTTGGGCATTAAATACTCGCGAATTTTCAATCGGGCCATATAGTCGGAGTTACCACCGAGAATGATATCGGTTCCCCGTCCCGCCATGTTCGTGGCAATAGTTACGGCTCCGGCCCGGCCTGCTTGGGCGACGATTTCCGATTCCCTTTCCACGTTTTCCGGACGAGCATTAAGTAAGTTATGGGGAATCTTTCTTCCCTGTAATAACAGCGAAAGCACTTCTGATTTTTCCACACTGGTGGTACCAACTAAAACCGGGCGACCCTGTTCGTGCATTTGTTGACATTCTTCGGCGACGGCGTTCCATTTTGCCTGTTCATTTTTATAGACCACATCGGCTAAATCTTGCCGACGAGAAACGCGGTTAGTGGGAACAATTGTTACTTGCAGGTTATAGACTTTTTCTAGTTCCGTTTCTTCGGTTTTAGCCGTCCCAGTCATGCCGGATAATTTCGGATAGAGTAGGAAAAAGTTTTGATAGGTAATCGTGGCTAAGGTTTGGGTTTCCTGTTGAATTTCTACCCCTTCCTTAGCCTCCACTGCCTGATGTAAACCATCGCCCCAACGTCGCCCCGGTAAGACCCGTCCCGTGAACTCATCAACGATAACAATTTCACCACTGCGAACGATATAGTTAACGTCTTTTTTCTGGAGTTCTTTGGCACGAATAGCGTTAGAAATATAGTGCGCCCAGGGATTTTCTTGGTCGTATAAATCGGTAACTCCCAATAGTTCTTCCGCTCTTTTAAAGCCTTCATCGGTCATTAAAACGTTACGGTCTTTTTCGTTAACTTCGTAGTCTCCCGGTCCGTCTTCTACTTTTTGGCGCACTAATTGCTTGGCGATTTCGGCGGCGAGAATATATTTTTCTGTGGGCCGATCGATCGGTCCTGATATAATTAATGGAGTTCTGGCCTCATCGATAAGAATGGAGTCCACTTCGTCGATAACGCAGTAGTTAAAGGGTCTTTGGACAACTTCCCCCATCACTGTAGCCATGTTATCGCGCAGATAATCAAAGCCGAGTTCGCTGTTAGTGGTGTAGGTGATGTCACAGGCATAATTTTTCTTTCTTTCTTCTGGACTCATGCCGGCTTGAATTAGTCCCACACTTAACCCTAAAAAGCGGTGTACCTGCCCCATCCATTCCGCGTCACGACGGGCGAGATAATCGTTGACGGTGACGACGTGAACCCCTTTTCCGGTCAATCCATTCAAATAAGCGGGGAGTGTGGCAACCAGGGTTTTTCCTTCCCCGGTTTTCATCTCGGCGATTTGTCCTTTGTGCAGTACCATTCCCCCCAATAACTGCACGTCAAAGTGACGCATCCCTAAGACTCGGATTCCCGCTTCCCGGACAATGGCGAAAGCTTCGGGGAGGATTTCCTCGAGAATCTCCTCTCTTTCGTCATAATTTCTCGCTTTGTCTAATCTTTCCTTAAATTCGCTGGTTTTGCTCCTTAATTCCTCATCGGACAGGTTTTTAATGTCTTCTTCCAGCAGGTTGATTTCGGTGACGAGGGGCTGAAATTTTTTAATTTTGCGGGCGTTGGGATCTCCGAGTAGGGCTTTTAACATAGCAGTTTTTATTCTCTCGCTTCGATTGGCTCTTGGTCTGTGGTGTTAACAATTGTATCACTCTCGTTGGGAGTAGAGAGTCATTTATCCCTGAAAAGGGACTCTTGCCAGTGGGCAAAAATTAAGTTAATCTTCTCTCACCGGTGGCTTAACTAAAGGGGAAACCACCATATTTATTGATAATTATATCTATAGTTTCCATAATTGCGATCGATTCGCCTAAAATGGAGATAATTTGTTGATAATGTTCTAGGTCATCGTAGCTAAGGTGGCGACCTTTGCGGTCTTTTAGCCACTTCTGACACACTTGATAACCGCCGATATAAAAGTTCCAAATTTGGGGCGGAATCCCCGCAAAATACTGGTCAGAATTAATCGAAATTTGTTGTTTATTTTCGTCATATTTCACCTGTTCGACTAGATTAGAACCCGCCACGGGATAGCTACTAATTTCTTTTCCCGTTGCTTTCATTAGGTGTAACTGCACTAATCTGTCACCTTTTTTGACTAATTCCCAGAATAATTCTTGATTACTGGTGAGAGGAACGCGAGGAAAGTCTATTTTTAAAAATTCGGCGTAACGTTGGCGATATTGGGGAGAGTGAAAGACCGCATAGATATAGTTAAAAATGTCTTCTGGTCCAAAGGTTTTCTTTTCGTCTCCTTTGCCATCACTGATAAATTCTAATTCAAGTTTTGCCGAAAGTTCCTTAATAAATTCAGGCGCTAGATTGGGACGGCGACCATTTGGCGAGTTGGTTGGTTCTGTGTCAAATAGGGTTGGGGTATTGGTTGGGTAAAGATAGAGCGGAGAAAGATAAGAAGCTCCCGCACCCGCAGTTTTATTTCCTATGGCACATTGATGAGGAGGAAATTCAGTCAAGAAAACCGAAAATTCATAATTTGGCGAAAGTGGTCTTGTATAAAGCAACGTCAAGTTATATCCAAGCAAAATATTTCTAACTACTTCATTTCTTGGCAGTTCTACTACATCTTCATGATGGTAATAATTCCTGAGATCGAAAGGGCGGTATAAACATTTAGTAAAATAACTTAACCACTGACTATTGTTAAACAAAGCTCTTCTTTGTTCAAAAATATTCCAATCTCTTGTATCTTTTATATTATATTTTTCTCCAATTTCTTTGTCGGCGATTTGAATATTTCTAAAATCTTCTATTCTCTTATAAAGAGATTCAAAATCAAAATCAAAAACAAAATGATCTCTGTGAGTTTTTACACCTGTTGAATTAACACACATAATATCAACTATTTTCCAGCCTTTCTCGTACTCTGGTAATAAAGCTGTATTTTGATTTTTTAAGAGATAAAAACTTGCTTCAGGTTTAATAATTTCCCATTCAGTTGAACTAATATCATTTTCATCTAACCAATGATACTTACCCCCAACTAACTCCTTATTCTCTTTAACCTCTCTAACACCCCACAAATCAGCATGATAAACCTTGGCTAAATCTTGCTGACTATCTTGATACTTAATAAAAAACGCAATCGCTACACCTTGCTGAATATCAAACACATTTTGATCGGTTGAACCATCGGGACAAACTTCTTTTTTCTTGCTATTCCCATGCAAATCTAAAACATAAATATCATCAAAAGTCTGCATCAAATTTTGACGCATTCCCCGAAAAGTGGGATTATCCAAATAACCATGATTTGTAATTAACGCCACAACTCCATAACCAGTTTCCGCTACCCGATACTGAGCAAAGCGAATAAACTTCACATAATCATCTAATAAACCTTTAGGGTTTCTCTCTCCCAATGGTTTTCCATCTAATTGATAATAATCCTTAACCAAATTCACAATCCAAGGGTCAGTATTCATCGACTGATAGGAATAGGGAGGATTGCCTAAAATCACCATAACTGGCATTTCTTGCTTAACATCTTTTGCCGCGGCTGCTTCATCGCGAATGCGATTTAAAAAACCGTCAGCAGGGGGAATTTGAAAAGCTTCCTGTAGGGTGTTAGTGAGATAGATTCCCAAGCGTTCATCGGCACTAAAATCATAGCCTAATTCCTGAAGTTGTAAACCTAACTTCATGTGTGCTACGGTGTAGGGAGCCATCAGTAATTCAAACCCAAAGAGACGGGGTAATAAATGTTTACTGACATAACTAGACCACATCCCTTTCTGTTGACGAAAACTGTCATAGATATGGTCGATAACAGAGTGTAAAAAAGTGCCTGTTCCCACAGCAGGATCGAGAATTAAAACTTGGTGAACTTCCTGAGTTTCTTGGCTATTATTAGGATTTTTAATAGTAATTTTTTTGGCATCGGCCAAACCTTTAGGAATCTGAAACTTATTTTTTAGAATATAGTCCACACTGCGAACCATGTAAGAAACCACGGGTTCAGGGGTATAATAAACCCCCCTAGACTCACGCATTTTACTATCGTATTCTGCTAAAAAAGTCTCATAAAAGTGAACCACAGGATCCTGCTTGCGTGTGCGTTTTCCAAAGCTGCCGAGAATCCCCTCCATGTCCGTTTGTTGTAAAATAGTCGCTAGAGTATCCACGGCCCAAGTAATCCGCTCATCTAATTCTGTACCAGCAATTTGATGAAAAATTCCCCGCAAAAAAGGGTTAGTTTTTGGGAGGCGAAATGCTGCCGTTTCCCTGGAAAAAGAACTTATTTGATCCGTATTACAGCGTGCTGCGAATAAACCATAACAGATTGTTTGTGCATACATATCCGCGAACTGCGCTTCATTGAGATCACTAATTAAAACTCGTTGAAAAGATTGCAATTGTTGCCGCAACATTCCCCCGCAATCTTGATCTTTTAAAGCTTGGCCGATTGCGTCTCGAATTAACTGCGCTAAAGCGGCCATTTTTTTCGCTAATTCTCGCGGTGTTGTTATCTGAATAACTTTTGAGAGGAAAAATTGACAGAACAATTGTTCTACTTGCAAAATACCCTGGGAATCAGGTTTAATTTGCTTTTTTTGATTAAGAGTTGCCACGGCAGCTGATAGACGCAATTCTCCCGATACATACCAACGAAATTCTAAATGATCAGTGATAATTAAATTACCCAAAGCCTGTAAATAACGTTTTATTTGGGGAGTATTTTCAACCTTTTTGAGAGAAGTTCCGATATCTTTTGCTTCCAGATGGCCAATTTCTACTATACCCTGATTAATCACAAAATCCGGAGCGCCACAAGCAATCCTTTTGGGTTCATTGAGAGCTTGTAGGTTATTATTTAGGGATTCAATTAATTTTTTTAAAGCAGGACGATAACTGTGTTCTGTGGCCTTACCCTGTTGATAAATGCCTGTGATTTCCTCTAGATATTTTGGCAGTGAATTACTCATTATCAGTGTTGCATACAAACGTTCTTCTATAGATAAAATATAACCTCATTTGCCCCCAATGTCCACTGAGATGCCCTCATCCTGCTTTATCCCTATCCTCAAGGATACCAAAATTAGCTAGAATGAAATAATAGGCGATAATCTCATCTCAACAACTTCACCAAAATATTAACGATGGTCAAAGCATCATCTCCCTTATCTCTAGAGCATCTCTATCATGTTCCCACCTACACTATAGCCGATACTGCGCGCTATCTCCATATTCCTTTGCCCACTCTGAGAACGTGGGTACGAGGACGCACCTACCCCACTAAAAAAGGACAAAAAGAGTTTTTACCCCTCATTCAACGACCTAATCTGAATATTCCGCAACTTTCCTTTACTAACTTAGTGGAAGCGCACGTTTTAAGAGTCATTCGCACCGTTCATAACATCCCTCTCGATAAAGTTAGACTTACCCTAGACTATATTAGTGAACAATTTAACACCGATCATCCTCTAGTTCAAAAACAATTTAGTACCGATGGAATTGACCTTTTTATTGAACAATTTGAACATTTAATTAATGCCTCCCGTTCGGGACAATTGACGATGAAACAATTCTTAAATAATCTCTTAACTCGTATTGAATGGGATGAACAAGATATCGCCACACGGCTTTTTCCCACTATCGACATAAATGGGGAAGACTTCAGCAATAAAGTCCTAAAGATAGACCCTAATATTTCCTTCGGAAAACCCGTGATCACAGGAACAGGAATTCCCACTAAAGTTGTCACAGAACTTTATGATGCGGGGGACTCTATAGAAGATATTGCCAATGATTATAATTGTCAACCTTGGCAAATTGAAAAAGCGATTTTATTCGAGTGCAATTGGCAAGCGGCATGACCTATCAATACACCTATTTTATCGACCGCGCTTTAGGAAAATCTATCGGTGAAGCTTTGCAAGAAATAGGGGTTAAAATTGAATTTCATCATGCCCATTTTGCCCCAGATGCACCGGATACGGAGTTGCTACCTATTGTTAGTCAAAGAGGATGGATAGTATTAACTAAAGATGTAAACATTGGTAGAAATATTTTAGAAGTTCAACAGATAGCCCGTTATCAGGCTCAAGTATTTGTTCTAGTTTCTGGCAACTTACCTCGTCAAACCATGATTAATATTTTTGTCGAAACAATCGATAAAATCGAAAGAATAATTCAAGGTAATCAAGCTCCTTTTATCGCCAAAATATACCAAAATTGTCAAGTAAAATTGTGGAAAAATAGAAATGAATTAACCAGAATAATAGAAACTATGTAAAACTTATTAAAATATTTTTTATTCAGTAAAAAATTACAGCTAAATTTGTTGACAATATTCTCACCATTACCTCTGATGCAATTGTCGAAATTGTCTGAGCAGTGAACCGGTTTAATCAACTTCTTAATCCCCCCACTTGCTGTTAAATTTATCTCCGTTCACTTCACCCAGGGGAAGGGGGGGACTTCTGGCGAGATTTGAGTTAAACTAGAAAGGTTGACTATTGACAAACATCGATCGCACAGGAGTAAATTATGTCTAGAGTCTGTACTATGACGGGGAAAAAGGCCAATAACGCCTATGCGGTGTCCCACTCCCACCGTCGCACCAAAAAATTACAAGAAGCTAACCTACAATGGAAAAGAGTTTGGTGGTCGGAAGGCAACCGTTGGGTAAAACTACGCATCTCTACCAAAGCTATCAAAACCATTGAAAAGAAAGGATTAGCCGTCTTCGCTAGAGAAGTAGGCTTAAACTTGAATTTGTACTAAGCGAGTAGTTCATAAGTAGAGACGAATCGGCCTTATTGTTGACTCCTCTGCTTTTGATTATTAAGTATTGCAACAGGGCGTGATGTGGGGTGAAAACTACCTTTAAGATTAAAAACTTAAAACGACCTGTTCAGGAGAATTTCAATGTACTCAACCCTATTAATGGCCGCCACCGCCGTACAAGGTTCCAGCGAATGGAGTCCCAAAGTGGCGATTGTCATGATTATCTGCAATATTCTCGCTATTGCTTTCGGTAAAGCGACTATTAAACAACAAAATGTCGGTCCTGCTTTACCTTCCCCCGCTTTATTCGGTGGTATGGGATTAGGCGCTTTACTGGGTACTACCAGTTTTGGTCATGTCCTCGGCGCCGGTGTCATCCTCGGTCTCTCCCGTCTCGGAGTTATCTAAATATGTTTTGATTTTCTTAATCGGTGGCCAAAAGTCACCGATTTCTTTTGTGAAAAATTCTGGACTATATAATACCAATTCTCCAAAGTCTGACTACAGAAGTTTAATCCCCCTAGATCCCCCTTAAAAAGGGTGACTTAAATTCGATGTGTAGTTTTCATTTAGAGAAATGGTATAAGTAGGTAGGTGTTAAAAATTATCAGATGCCCCCCTTATTAAGGGGGGATTAAGGGGGGACTAAGGGGGGATCGGCACCCCCCTTATCAAGAGGGGCAGGGGGGATCAGAGGCAAAATCTATCTTCTATTTAATTAGAACCACTTACTTATAATAAATATGACTTTACCTCAAAAAAATTCTTTTTGGTACGATGAGCGATTTCAGAAGATTTTTCTACAGGTAATTATCCTGCTAATTGTCTGCCTAATTTTCTGGTTTTTTGGTCGCAATTTAGTGATTAATTTCCAACGCCTACGCTTAAGTTTTGGCTTTGGCTTTCTCTTTGATCCTGACCGACCAGCCTCTTTTGCGATTGGTGACTCTCCTATTGCCTACAGTCCCACCGATACCTATTTTCGCGCTCTTTTGGTGGGATTAGTTAATTCTCTCCGCATTATGATTAGTGGCATATTTTTGGCGATTAGTCTGGGAATAGTCATCGGGTTAGGTCGCTTGTCGGATAATTGGTTAATTCGTCAGTTAGCAACAATTTATGTGGAAACTATTCGCAATACTCCTCTATTATTACAATTATTTTTTTGGTATTTTGCTGTGTTTCTGAAACTGCCGAAGATTGAGGAATCTTTAGAGTTCTTTGGCAGTATATTTTTAAATAACTCAGGAGTCTATTTACCTTTCCCCGCTAATAGTTTCAGGACATGGTTAACCTTATTTATCATTGCTTTAGGAATAATTTTCTCATTATTTTTATCCATAAAAAATAAACTTGGTTTATGCCTAACTAGCCTACTAATCCTAGTTATAATTCCCCTAATTTGGGGTTTACAATGGCAAAGTCCCCAAGTTAATCCTCTTAATCAAAATATTGACTTCGGTTTACATCTTTCTTCCGAGTTTGCTACTCTCCTAATCGGTTTAACTGTTTATACAGCTGCCTTTATTGCGGAAACGGTACGGGGAGGGATTCAATCGGTTAATCGGGGACAATGGGAAGCAGCTAAAGCCTTGGGATTAAAACCTTTATTAGTAATGAGATTAGTGATTTTTCCCCAAGCTTTGCCGGTGATTATTCCTCCTTTAACTAATGAATGTTTAAATCTGGTTAAAAACTCTAGTTTAGCGATCGCTATCGGTTATAATGATATTTATGCTATCTCTAGTACCATCGCTAATCAGACAGGAAAAGCTGTAGAGATGTTAATAGTAGTTATGGCAACCTATTTATTCTTTAATCTGGTGATTTCCTTGACTATGAATCAATTAAACAAACGGGTAAAAATTCAAGAAAGGTAGCCTAATGCACCAGAATTTAGCGATAAATTAATTAATGAGCATTAGCAGAATATAAAGCGGTGATAATTGCTGTCACCGCAGGACTAAGACTAGATAAAACCACCACAGAAGCGGTGGCAATGATGATAGTAGTAGCCATTCTCACCATACCGTCTGTACCTTTTTGATAGGCATCAAATTTATATTCTAAGCGGTCAACTTTTTGACCAAGTTCTTCTCGCAATTGAATCAACGCTGCTCTGATGTCATCATTACTGGGATTTTCGGGAATTTGCATGACCTTGATTAGCAATCAACTAACAACCGCATATATTATAGCAGTTCTTAGCCATAAATTACAATTTTTTATCAGGAGGAGGAGTCAATCGCCAGCGCACTAAAAAACTATCAATACTTTCTAAACATTCCAAGTCATCTTTAGGTAAATAAGAATCTTTTGACAAGAAAGAAAAAGCCTGCTGAAACTCTTGCCTATCAGCTTGAATTGGACTAGCAAAATGACAAGGAATAACCTGTTTAATCGGCCATTGGGCAATTCTATCAACCCATTGACTAACCTCGTCAGTAGTGCGATTAAGAATCAAAGTTTGCAAAATTGGCGCGACTATTAACCTCCCCTCGCGACGCAAATTTAAAAAAGTCTTTTGCCAATCATCCCCCCATTGAAAAGGGAATAAACCAAAATAGGCTTTTTTACTCTTTTCCTTAGCAGTAAAAGCATCTAGAAAGACCTTAATCCAATTGGGAACAGCTAAAACAGGAGGTTGAAAATAAAGAGCAAAAAGACAAATTCTTTGCCAACCCCGACGGCGATTTTCTGGGGTATCCTCCACCAGATCCTTAGCCGTATTTTTAGCGTGAAACAGCAGCGGATAGGGGTCTAATTCTAAAATAGCGGGAGGATTTTCTGGGATAGAAATAATGCCATCGGTTAGCAGCAGAGTTTGAGAGTAGTGATGAAAAAAAGCCACTTCCGAGAAGTACCCCACATTCAGATCAATTGCGGGTAAAATTTCATAACTAAAATCTTTTCCTAAAGGAGTAGTTGTCGAGTCAGCAGGTAAAATTTCCGTTCGTTTTGCCGGTAAACCCAACCAACTCAAAGGTAAATTAAGAGGAAAACTCCATTGATTAGGAGCAACATAAACTATAGCCTTAGGAAAATAACGAGCAAAAGGACCCACAAAAACCTTATGTTCAATCCCAGAAATCGTCGGCAAAATAATATACTTAACTTCCCCGTGTTCACTTTCCAACTCACGCATTAAGCGAATACATTCAGGAGTCGGGGCCACAGGTGCATAAACAAATAAACCCCCAGATGCTAACTTAATTACCGTCATGCGAATCGGCACAACCACATAAAAAATACCCTGCAATTGCTCAAATGTCCAGAGCGTATCTTTCACCACTTCTTGGCGAATTGTCCGTCTTTGACCGTAGGGATAAAGTGGTACAATTGGCCAGAAAGGCCATGATAAATCTTGCGGACTAATTGCGGCTTTTGTCATCGTCTGATTCTATGGCTGAAAATCTCTATTTTAGTTATCATAAACCCTTCTAATCCCCATGACTAATAAACTGCCCATTGATTCTTTGGTCAATACTTGGAATAGTCTCACGGGGAAAGTGATGAAAAGACTCCCCATCGACCAGTTGACTAATACTGTCCTCCAGTGGTTTAGTGTCAGTGATAGTCAAGTAGCGGAAATTTTAGAAAAAGTCCGTCAAGAATTACCCACCACCGAGGCGCTGTTAATCGGTAAACCGCAAACGGGAAAAAGTTCGATTATTCGGGGAATAACGGGAGTTTCGGCGGAAATCGTCGGGCAAGGTTTCCGTCCCCACACCCAAAACACCCAGCGCTACACCTACCCCGCAGAAGATTTACCCCTGTTGATTTTTACCGATACGGTGGGGTTAGGAGATGCCTATCAACACACAGAGACGATAATCGCGGAATTATTGGCAGATTTAGCTGAAAATACGGGACGCGCCCAGGTTTTTATCGTGACGGTAAAAATTGATGATTTTGCCACCGATAGCCTTCTGGAAATTACCAAACAACTGCGGCAAAAATATCCTAAAATCCCCTGTTTACTGGCTGTAACCTGCCTTCATCAGCTTTATCCTCCTAATATCGCCGATCATCCCCCTTATCCTCCCGATTTCGAGGATATCAATCGCGCCTATCAAGAAATTAAAGAAATTTTTAAGGATTTATATGACAATTCTGTGCTAATAGATTTTACCCTAGAGGAAGACGGTTACAACCCTGTTTTTTACGGTTTAGAGGCATTTAGAGACAATTTAGCCGATTTATTGCCAAAAGCTGAGGCTAACACCATCCACCAACTTTTAGATCGGGAAACCAGCAATAAACTAGGCAATCTCTATCGGGACGTGGCCCGACGCTATATGTTAGCCTTTTCCGTCATAGCGGCGACCTTGGCGGCGATTCCCTTACCCTTAGCGACTATGCCCGTTTTAACCGCCCTACAAGTGTCAATGGTGGGGGTTTTAGGCAAATTATACGGTCAAGTCTTAACCCCATCCCAAGCCGGCGGAGTCGTCAGTGCGATCGCTGGCGGCTTTTTGGCCCAGGCCATCGGTCGGGAATTGGTGAAATTTATCCCCGGTTTTGGCAGTGTGATCGCCGCTTCTTGGTCCGCTGCCTATACCTGGGCCCTAGGAGAGGGCGCTTGTGTCTATTTTGGCGATTTAATGGGGGGTAAAAAACCCGATCCTAAGAGGATTCAAAGGGTGATGAAAGAGGCTTTTTCTGCTGCCCAAGAAAGATTTAAAAATGTCGCCACGGGGGGAGATAAAATGTAGTTATTAGCCCCTTAATTGTTGGAGATAAAGCAGCCTAAGACAAGTAGCATATCTTCAAGTTAGCGAGATTTTAGTAACATTCGTCAGCTTTAGCTCCACTGGAAATTTACTTGGGCTTCTCAACCAGAACTATGGTTCAATACAGTTGAATATATCCCGTTCAAGTAATAGACAAAACATATCAAAAATGTGCCATCAGTTTCAGTGAGTAGCAGTATAATGGCTTTATGCAGTTTGACTGGGATAAAAATAAGGCAGAACGCAATCTATCAAAGCACGAAGTCTCAATTGAGGAAGCAAAAACTATTTTTGATGATTCTCTCTATGTTGAATTCTACGATACAGATCATTTAGAAGGAGTTGATATTATGTTAGTTAAAGGAATTAAAAAAGGCAAAATTATTGAGTTATTAGAGGAAGTTGATTTTCCCGATAATGAAGAGATATTAGTAGAAATTAGAGAGGTTAATGATTTTTGGTCAGCCTTGCAAGATTTTAGGCAAAGGGTAGATTTGGCAAGTCTTGATGATGATACTTTTGATAATTTACGGGACAAGTCAACGGGGAGAGATGTTCATTTATGACTCTCAAGTATTTACTAGATACTAATGTTTTGTCAGATCATGGCTCTTATACCAGTTATCTTAGCCGTTGTTGTAGTACCTTGAACCCTATACTTTACCCACAGTTAAAAACGAAAGGAAAAAGGCAGTAAATCCGAGAGATTAAAACGATAATTTTGCTGGGTTCCACAGACAATAATCTCTGCTTGCGGTGCTAATTCGGCTATCCATTGACGACAGGCTCCGCAGGGAGTTAACTGACTAATATCATTCTTCCCATCGATACAGGCTATAGCGATCGCCCGTACTTCTCGATCGCCCGCTGCGATTATTTGCGCTAAAGTTGCCCTTTCCGCGCATAAACTCAAGCCATAACTAGCGTTCTCCACATTAGTACCAGCATAAATCTTTTTATCTGTCAAGACCGCCGCCCCCACCCGAAAACGGGAATAGGGAGAATAGGAAAGTTTCGCCACTTCCCGAGCAGTGTCACAGAGTTGTTGTCTTTCTTGTTCAGATAGGGTCATCGGCTGCCGATAGCAGGGAGTGGGGAATTGGGGAATTGTGGAAGTGGGGTGTGGGGTGTAGGGTTTAGGGTGTAGGGTGTGGGGAGTTTTCTCAGTGAACTGATAACTGATAACTGATAACTGATAACTGATAACTGACTCCTAACCCAATGGTAGATGTTGGATTGTTGCGAGAGTTCTATTTTCCGACAAAGATAAGCAAAAATTATTTATTGACTGGAAAACCTTGAGAATATTTAAATTAACATTCCGCAATATTTATAAATTCTTAAGAATTAATTGAGAAAGATTTTTATTTAACAACGATGTTATCAAGGTTACAGCGATTTGATAGAATTTCATAATGGGCTATTTTATGCTTTTTTAGGCAGCAATGCTTGAAACCCTTGCCACACCTAGAAGGTGATCCTAATCAAGACGGGTAAATCAGTCAATTTCACCCACAACGATGATCTTTTTTTTATGTAGTTTTATTGCAAAAAAAAAGTTTTTTTGACAAAAAGCACAAAGTATGATACTAACCCAACGTATTTCTGGCTGCGAGTAATTATTGTAGAGAGGGGAGAGGGGAGAATAAATAAAAATAATCCCCTGACTCGGAGAATACTGACGACCGACTCCTAACCCCATCAACAAACTTTTTCAGCCAACCCTAACTTATCACTTAACATTTCCCTGACGATTTTAGCGGTAGCAGGAGCCAATAAAACCCCGTTGCGGTAGTGTCCCGTGGCCAGAATAACGTTATCGTATCCGGGCAAATATTCGATGATGGGAGCGGATTTTTTCTCCGGTCGCGGTCGCTTACCGGACCAAGTACGCACGATCGCACCCGCAGCCAAAGAGGGACAAAAAGTGATCGCCTGTTGATACACTTGTTCTAATAGGGCAGTATCGGCGATAATTTCGCCCTTTTCGTCCATAAATTCCACCGTTGCTCCAATCCAGTATTCTGCTCCGGCCAAAGGCAGAATATGCAGGTCATTTCCCGTTAAAATCGGCTTAAAATCGGAACTTTCTAAGGGTTGCGTCAATTTTATCTGTAAAGCTTGCCCTAAAACCGGTCGTATCTCCACTGGATGGGTAAGAGTTTCAGTTAAAGCAGTGGAACCGATTCCCGCAGAAAGAATCAAAAAGTCGCTTTCCTCTATACCATTAGAACTATAAACGTGGGTGCATTGCCTCAAATTAGAGCCATGAAGCTCTATCTTCCCAAAATTTTCAACTTTTAACCCAAATTGACATTTAACCCCCCTTCTTGCCGCAGCAGAGACGAGAGACTCCGTGAGCAGGGCCGGATTAATTTGATGATCCCTGGGAGAATAGATAGCACCCTGGAGATGATCGCTGGCCACTTGGGGACATTTTTGGTTTAAAGTCTCTTTATCCCAGATTTCTAGACAATATCCC
The DNA here is from genome assembly GCF_020245305.1 of Microcystis sp. M20BS1. Classification (NCBI taxonomy): domain Bacteria; kingdom Bacillati; phylum Cyanobacteriota; class Cyanophyceae; order Chroococcales; family Microcystaceae; genus Microcystis; species Microcystis sp. M20BS1. Next base: position 50,271 of record NZ_JADBUZ010000187.1, read on the forward strand.
TGTTCTTGGCGTATTTGGGCTAACTTGCGCCAATTTTCTTCGTCTTCGGCACTCGATCGCAGTAGGACAATACCATCACGGTTACAGGGAATAGTCAGTCCGGTGAGGGATTCTAGCTCAGGAAGGAGGGTTTCGTAACGTTTTAAACTTTCTTGCCGCAGTTTCCAGGCTCTACCTTTAGTTTTATGGCTGATAATCCCCATTAAAATCCCTAAAGCTGCCCCGGTTGCTCCTTGTCCCGGTTTTTTTTCATCGATGAGGGTAATTTCTAATCCTTCGATGGCGCTTAATTCGTAGGCAATGGTAGCCCCCACTATCCCCGCACCGATGATGACAATTTTAGTCATAAACTCCAGAGGCTATTTTTCTAGTGGGAATAGGACTAAAAAAGGGTTGAACAGGTTTCAACCCCGATAATTAATTACAGAACCCGGAAAATAAAAGGATAACGGAAAACCTTATAAGCATCTTTCCAGACTTGCAGGATAGCAAGAATGGGGAGAACAATGTTCACCACACCAAGAATCCCTAGGAGCAAATAACCGATTAAAACCCAAATTAGAATCCAGGCAATTAGGTAGTATAACCACATATTCAGGTGAAAGTTTAAAGCTTCTTTGGCGTTTTCCTTCACCGTTCCATCATCAGAAATGAAATAAATAGCTAAGGGAATCCCCACCGATACCAGCGTAGCACTCAAAAAGATCGAAGCATGACAAGCCACAGATAGGAGTCTTTTTTTGGTTAAATCTTCACTCATGACCATCGGGTTTATCCCCCTAAAATTGGCGGAGAAAGCGGATATCGCTATTATAACAACGGCGAATATCGTCTATCTCATGTAATACCATAGCAAATCTTTCCACGCCAAAACCGGCAGCAAAACCCGTATAGATTTGGGGGTCATAACCGACTGCTTTTAAGACATTGGGATCCACCATACCACAGCCCATCACCTCCAACCATTTGCCTTTCCACTGTACATCTACCTCGGCCGAGGGTTCAGTAAAAGGGAAGTAGGAAGCGCGGAATTTAACTGGTAAATCGGCCCCAAACATTTGCTTAAGAAATTCTTTAATTGTTCCTTTCAAATCCGTAAAAGTTAATCCCCGGTCCACCGCTAATAATTCCACTTGATGGAAAACCGCGGAATGGGTTGCATCAACGGTATCGCGACGATAAACCCGGCCCGGGGCCACAATCCGAATCGGGGGTTCGTGACTTTCCATGTAGCGAATCTGCACTGGGGAGGTATGGGTCCGCAATAAACGACCATCCCTCAAGAAAAAAGTATCCTGCATATCCCGGGCCGGATGGTCAGCAGGGATATTTAAAGCCTCAAAATTATAATAATCGCTTTCTACCTGCGGCCCAGTGGCGATGGTGTAACCCAGACCGACGAAAATATCGATCATGCGATCAACTGTGCTATTTAAGGGGTGAATTCGCCCTAAAGGACGGCTAAGAGCAGGTAGGGTGACATCGAGGGTTTCTGCCGCTAATTTCGCCTTAATTTGGGCATTCTGGAGACTTTCTCGCCGGGATTCCAGCAGCGATTGTACTAATTCTTTGACCTCATTAGCGATCGCACCTAATCGCGGTCTCTCTTCAGGGCTTAATTTGCCCATTTCGCGTAAAATCTGCGATAATTCTCCTTTCTTACCGAGATAATTCACCCTTAGCTGTTCTAAGTCTTCTAGGGTTGTTGTTTCTTCGATGGAATTTTCCGCTTTCCCTGCCAGGGTTTTTAGGGCAGTTTCGATCGGATGGGGGGATAAACTCATAATTAGGGCATTTTATAGGGCAGCATTCTAGTCTAGTTTATCTGCTCCGGTGGCGGGAGCGGCAGCATCGATCAAAGCTAATAGCTATGTGCTAGGATGGAAGTTGAGAATAAAAGTCGGCACTGCGGCTCGTTGTCAGTATTAATGGTCAAAGCGTTTCTGTTTAGTATTGGTTCAGCTAGTTCCCGAAATCTTCGTTCTCTACAAATCTGTTGTTTTTATCTGTGCAAGGATAGGTTTTATGTCAATTTATGTTGGTAATCTCCCCTTCGAGGTTGACCAAGACGACGTAGTTGAGGTTTTTAAAGAATACGGTAAAATTAAGCGCGTTCACCTCCCCATGGATCGGGAAACGGGAAAAAAACGCGGGTTCGCTTTCGTGGAAATGGAAACCCCAGAGGAAGAAGCGAAGGCTATTGCCGCTCTTGACGGCGCTCAATGGATGGGACGGGAATTAAAAGTCAATCAAGCTCGTGAAAGAGAACCCAAACCTTCCTTCGGTGGTGGCAATCGCAATCGAGATCGTCGCTACTAATCCCCAATCGTAACCATTCTAGGCTATGATTACCTAACTTCTTTTCATTGTCAACAGGGGAAGCGATCGCTCGTTTCCCCGCTTGTCTATCTAATATCCCAAGGAGATTCTTGTGGCTAAACGTCGTAATTTGAAAAAAGAAAAAGCTGAACGCAACCGTGCCTACGCGCGTCAATTCCGGGCTGCCTCTAATCGTACCACCACCAGAGGAGGTAGAGGCGGTTATTCCAGCGATCAAAGACAATCTTCGGAAAATGAAGGGGCAGCCGATACCTAATCTGCTGACTTAGTTAGGGTCTGCGGCAAAAAGTTTTTCGTGGGGACAGGGTGTAGGGTGTGGGGTGTGGGGTGTAGGGTTTTACCGATTCTCATCTGGTCAATTACCTAATTTTCAGAGAAAAAGTCCCAGAATTTTCCCCCTATCTCTCCCACAACTGGTACTTTTTGATTGACAAAAAGTCTAAAAGTCTTACCCAATAAGGTTTTTAGATTTATTCAGCAAGCCCGAGTTAATCTAGCAATAAAAGCCATAGCTTCGCTTTTATTGCTGACTATTCCATCTAAAGTCGCCCCCAATACTGCCGCAAGTAACGATTTAAACCCGGGACCTGGTTGATAACCCAAAGCTTTTAGGTCATTGCCGTCGATAGGAGCCTCAATCTGCGACCATTTAGTTAAATATTGCCAGATTAAACCCCGAATCCTAGTCTCACTCCTCACCGCCACCAATAACAAACTAGGAACCTGATAACCATTGAAAAAGCTGACAATTTGACTAACGGGTCGATCATAAGCAAAATTATTGCTAATCTCCCTTTCCATAACTTCTAGTTTTTGTAAACGCTCCACAGTATCTTTAGGCAATTGTAAATTATTAGCGATCGCTATTCTTTCCCCCACAGCCAGAGAAGCGATTAATAATTCCAACCGCATTAACCAAACATTCACCGGCAATTCCAGACTTAAACAATCTAACCAACGACTGAGACAGCGCAATTGTCGCCATAAAGCCCGATTTAAACTTAAATCCCCGTGTAAACAGTGCAAAGCCCCCAAATCGGCCAACTTTTCTAAGGCACTTTCCCAGTAATCCGCCTCTAAAATATAATTCAACTCCGCTTTTAAACGGGACTGTAAAGCGGGTGCATTCTGATTTTGTTGCCGTGAGCGCTCATAAACTCCACTTTCGATCGCATACCTAATATAGTTTTCTGTCAAGGGTTCAATAACAAATCCTAACCGAGTGGCAAAACGCACCGCTCGATAGATGCGCGTCGGATCCTCGATAAAACTATTAGCGTGTAAAACCCGGATATTTTGGGCGCGTAAATCCAACATACCGCCAAAAAAGTCGAGTAATTCCCCCTCTTTCGGCGAAGTTAGGCGAATTGCCAGAGCATTAATTGTAAAATCCCTTCTATACAAATCCTGTCGAATCGAACTAGCCTCCACTTGGGGATTACTGGCAGGATAGGGATAGAATTCCGTGCGTGCCGTAGCGATATCCACCCATAACGAGCCAAAACGCTCATCTTTGTGCCATAACAAAGCCGCCGTCTGAAATTCCCCGTGAATCGATAACCGGGCCCCCGGATAAATTTCCTGTAAACAATTAGCCAACTCTACCCCCGCACCCACACCGGCGGCGCGATGGCAGCCATCCACCACTAAATCGATATCCTGTAACAATAAAGTATCCCTTTCTGTGGCTAAAAGTAAATCGCGCACCGCACCCCCAACCAGATAGAGATGCCAACCGCGTTTTTGAGCGGCAGCGGCGGCAGCTTGCAGGAATGACCATAAAATCGACTCTAAACGCTCTTTAATCGCTGGTAAAAGACAGGAAACCAAAGCAAACCCTTCAAAACGCACCCGCTCATTTTGATGAATCTGTCTTAATACATCTGTACGAGTGACGATACCGACTAACTGCCCGTTTTCTAGTACAGGTAAACGCCCTAAATCATACGTTACCATCAGTGACTCGATTTCCTGAAGGGAAGTGTCGGGGGTAATAGTTTTCGGATTACAAGTCATGTATCCCTTCACGGGAGAGCGAGAAAAGCCGTGATGGAGAGCTAAATCGAGGTCACGACGAGAAATCACCCCAACTAGGCGATCCTGCTCATCTACCACCGATAACCCCGAATGGCCGTAACGGAAAAGGATGCGCTCGGCTTGAGATATGGAAGTATCGGGACGAATTGTCCGCACCGGAGAAGACATTAAATCCCTAGCAGTGGGAGAAGGAGGAATTTGAGCAATTAAGTCCCCCAGCAGTTGATTTAACTGTTGAACTGGCTGAACATCGCGAAAACTCACCGAAGCGGCCTGAGCATGACCACCGCCGTTATAGGGGGAAAAAAGCTGATATAGATTCACTCCATCGATTCTAGAGCGACCAATCACAGTTAAACGCTGTCGGGACTTATCTTCCTCGTCTTTACTATAACTATGGCCAAAAAGTAGCGCATCACTATCGGATAATTCCAGTAGGCGCTCGGCCACACTAGACAAACCCGGGATAAAATCGGCAGTATGGAGAAGAACGTGGGCGATTTTACGGTCATGGATCGTTTTAATCTCTAGATTTTCCCAAGCAAGGCTAAATAACTCCTGTAAGCGCGGGGAAAAACTCGGTTGACAGTATTGGGCGATCGTTTTAATGTTAGCAGCACAGGTCATTAACCAAGCCAAAGCATAGGCATCCCTGGGGGTACTACTGGCAAAAGTCAGGGAACCCGTGTCAACGTGAATACCGAGTGCCATTACCGTCGCTGCCATCGAGTTTGGTTTAATCTGGGCTTTTTGTAAAGCTTCGACAATTAAAGTCGTGGTGGCTCCCACCGCTTCTAAATGGACGCTAGAGGCATGAATATCACTTTCACTATCCAAATGATGATCATACAATTCGATCGCCTGTAAATGCCCTAAATCGAGCCACTGGGAGGCTTTTCCCAGACGCTCTCGCCACTGATTATCAACGATAATTAAAGAGCGAATCTGGGACGGATTGACACTACGCAGTTCAATTAAAGCGAATTCATCCCGATGCAGGGCCAAAAATTCCCTTACTGTTGGGTGCGCTCCCCCCGTTAACACAATGCGACTACCCGCTTTCAGCAACGATAAACCCACCGCTGCCCCCAAAGCGTCAAAATCCGCCGTTTGATGACATAAAATTAAATCCATATTTTTTAGTAAGGAGAAGTTAGCGAGATTTTTTCTGTATCTATTGTTACTAAATACTCGGAAATAACCGGGTCAAGAACTATAAGTTAGCAAATCATGACTGAGAGAAACCGATGTTGTTCAAAATTTTAGTAATTCTCCACACCCTAGGGGCGACCGTCTGGGCCGGTGGACATTTATTGTTGGCAGTCACCGTTCTACCCCAGGCCCTCAAAAACCGAGAACCAGACCGAATTCGTCAATTTGAGCAATATTTTGAAAGTTTTGGGTTATCTGCGCTATTGTTGCAGGTAATAACAGGCCTGGGACTGACTTGGATTTATTTGCCCGGATTTCGTGATTTTTGGTCATTTGATAGTTTTTTATCGGTTTATATAGGAATTAAGTTAGCTTTACTGTTATTAACTCTCATCTTGGCCCTTCATTCCCGCTTTTTTCTCATTCCTAAACTGAGCGAGGAAAACTTAAATGTCCTCGCCCTGCACATAGTCGCCGTCACCACTCTAGCAGTATTGTTCGTCATTTTTGGCGCTGGCATCCGTTTGGGAGGCCTTGACCATTAGCTTTTAGCAGTTCAGCAGTCTGGACATCTTTCTAGGGCAGCTTTGGCGAAAACGCGAAAATACTGTAATCTGGGCAAGGGATTACAGGGAGTCAATTCCCCCACCTAACCCTTGCCATGCTGCTTTTGACAAGGATAGACACTGGAAAAAAGTTTTCAGCCCCGCTGGGGCTAGATAGTCAGTGGCAGTAAAATTAAAATGCTCGTGGATTCAGTCTGACAGGGATATCTCCTGGGAACCCCTGATTCAGGGAGGACTTAGAGAAAGGATCGTCCAGTTAAGTTGAGTGGAAGCGAGGCTCTTCCATACAAGTATCAAATCTGGGAGAATTATCTAGATAAAGATCAACTGCTTTAGGAGAACCCAATCATGTCTATTGTTTTTCAATTTTTTCTCATTGCCTTAGTTTTATTTTCCTTGCTGATGGTGATTGGTGTCCCCGTTGCCTATGCTTCCCCCCAAAACTGGGATCAATCGAAACCCCTTCTCTATGTGGGTTCGGCAATTTGGGCGATTTTAGTCGTTGCCGTCGCTATTTTAAACTTTTTAGTGATTTAGTCTTGATCAGGAGACGGGAGACAGGAGGAGATAGGGTGATAGGGTGATGAGACAGTTTCCCCACCTCCCCACTACCCCATCTCCCCACCTCCCCACACCCCACACCCCACACCCCACACCCCACACCTTATGACTGTTTTTGAGGGAAATTTTACCGAGGATATATCGTCCTTGCACTTTGCGATCGTGATTGGTCGTTTTAATGATCTGGTCACTGATAAACTGTTATCAGGCTGTCAAGACTGTCTCAAGCGTCACGGGGTTGATGTTAATCCCGATGGCACACAAGTGGATTATATCTGGGTACCGGGTAGCTTTGAAGTGCCAATGGTAGCCCGTCAAGTCGCCCTTTCCCACCGTTACGATGCCGTTATTTGTCTAGGGGCAATTATTCGCGGACAAACGCCCCATTTTGACTACGTTGCTGCCGAGGCTGCTAAAGGCATCGCTGCGGCCGCTTTTCAGACAGGTGTTCCCGTTGTCTTCGGTATTCTCACCACTGATACTCTACAACAGGCCCTCGAACGGGCCGGGATTAAAAGTAATTTGGGCTGGAATTATGGCCTATCTGCCCTAGAAATGGCTAGTCTCATGCGTCAATTGCGCCCCCGGGATGAAGATAAACCCCTAGAATTATTGGAAAATAATCCCCCACAGGCACTGATGGAAGGCTAAGAAAATTCCCCCAGCATTTAGGGTTTTAGTTGTCCCCACTCCCCGCTGTCGAGAGAATCAAGACTCTGGAATTAGATTTAGAACCAGAGGGGCCGATTACGGCAGCTTTTGAGGCTATGGAACGCCCTATCACTGAAAAATTCGCCGCCATTGACAAGTGCTTTGATCGCTTGCAACATCAGTTCAACCGACTACAGGCTAAGATAGAAGTGGTTCTCGAAGCTATTACCGGTTTGGGGGATTGGCCAGAAGATGAATTATTGTAAAAAAATGCTCCAAACCAGTTGACAAATGCTCTGAGATTTGGGATACTTAGGGAAGTGTAAAAAAACGGCTTGCGGGCATAGCTCAGTGGTAGAGCGTCACCTTGCCAAGGTGAATGTCGCGCGTTCGAATCGCGTTGCCCGCTTGAAAAAATCTTGAAATAGCTCTTAAGATTAGTAGGAATAATTTAGGGATATCCCTTAAGATGGGAATTATCCGTGAGCAATAGGGTTGAGGATTTTGGGCAACCATTGAATCCCTGAGCTATTGACCACGAGCGACTAAAAACAACCGTTTATAAACAAAAATTTAGCTTGTGCGACCGCATAAATATACCAAAATCGACCAACACCAAGACTATCCTTGTCCCTGTCGTCGGAAAGGGACATTATGCCCGATTTTATTGACCGATGCCTTTGGCTGCGATCGCTGTCAACAGATATTTGTGGTACAGGAAAACGGCCAAATTATCGAACAATTAGCCCCCCACTATCCCTATAAACGCAGTTGGCGCTGGACGGGATTTCGTTGGGTGAGTACGAATCGGCGCCTTGCACAAGAGGTATTACCCCTGATGGTGGGGATAATTCTGTTATTATCGGTCGTCTGGCTACCCTTAATTTTAAAATCACCGCCAGGGGTAAGCGTGATTTTTGGGGCAATTCTAGTTATGCTATTAGTTATTTTGCCCGCGTTAATCTTTTGGTTAGCCTATCGACGCTAGACAAGAATCTATGATCGAAAGTCCCTCCACCCCGCCCCTGACGATCTTTAAGCAAGCATACAATGCTTTTCTGGCTCTAGGTCAATTTAATGGCAATGAAAGAAATCGCGGAGTAATTGCGATCGCTAATGCCATTAAAACTGGCTTTGATCGTATTTTAGAAGCCAATACCCTCGATTTAGAAGTCAGTCGAGAGATGGCTGTCTCAGAACAAATGATTCGCTGGCTACGGTTAACTCCCGAACGTTTAGAGACGACGGTGGAGGTATTACAACAACTAGCGGAAGCATCGGATCCGCTGCAACAGGTAATTAACGCAGCCTATCAACTCAATCCTTCCCAAACCTATTGCCAAAGGATGCCTTTAGGAGTGATTGCCTTCGTCTATGAAGGTTTTCCGGAATTAGCGATGGTAGCGGCGGGATTTTCCCTAAAAAGTGGCAATAGTTTGATTATTCGCGGTTCCAATGCCTCTAGTCATTCCGATGAGGTGATTACGGAAATTATCCAAGAAGCATTGGAAGATGTGGGTTTACCCGTGGATTGTGTGAGTGGTTTACCCTGTGATTCTAGTCCCTCCCTAGAGGAGTTGCTGACCCAGGAAAATTATGTTAATTTGATCATTCCCTACGGTCGCCCTAGTTTAATCGGTCGCGTGAGTCAATTGGCTACGGTTCCCGTTTTGCGTGCGGCCATGGGAAACTGTTATTTGTATTGGTCTCCTAGTGGCGACTTGGAGTTAGCTCGTCAGGTAATTATCGATAGTCATGGCAGCATACCGGATCCGGTTAACGCGATCGAAAAAGTTTTAATTAGTCCCCATCACAATTCTTCGACTTTAAGTCGTTTGTTTAAAAGTTTGCAGGAAAAAGGCTTTAAATTGCGGGGAGATACCCGATTAGCGGCGGATTTTCCCGAACATTTAACTATTACTACCGATAATGATTGGCAAAGACCCTATTTAGAAAAAACGGTGGCCTTTAGGTTAGTGGATACCCTCACTGATGCGATCGCTTGGATTAATAAGTATAGTAGCGGTCATGCGGATTGTATTGTCACCGAATCCTATCGAGAAAGTCGTCAATTCGCCATGGAGTCCGATAGTGCTTTAGTTTATATCAATTCTTCACCCCGATTTGATCGCAATCCCAAACAGGGAGAATCGGTATTTTTGGGCATTTCCAACCAAAAAGGCCAGCGCCGGGGGTTAATCAACCTAGAAACCTTTACCACCCTTAAACAGGTAGTGCAAGGCTAGTTTTTTTCAGTGTTGCCAAAGGCACGGCGTAGCCGTCCAGTGAACAGTGAACAGTAATCAGTGAACTGAAAACTCACATCTGATAACTGATAACTGGTAACTGATAACTGATAACTGGTAACTGGTAACTGATAACTGATAACTGATAACTGAGGGATCGAACTTGCCTCGACCGTACTTTTTTAACAGCAACCGCCCCCATTATAGTGCCAAGTGGACTCGGTGATGAGGATATCTTGGGGAGACAAACGAGCTAAGTTGCTCGCAGTTTTATCACAGACGGCCACTGGTAATCCTTTGGCTAAAATATGCCCAGCACCATCATCAAAAATTGCCTCCGTACCAGTATAAATAGCAGTTTTGCCGGTAAAAATACAGGCCCCATCTTCGGGAATAGCTACTTTAAAAGCAACGGAATCCAAACTTTCTAAGAGGAGCGGCTTGGCTAAATTATAACTCTGACAGTCCAGTAAACGATAGGGACGACGGGCCCGAATTTCTACCTGACCAAAACCAGCAGCAATCAACTGTTGAATATAATCATCGTAGGTCAAGGCCCCCGATAGACACATAGCCCTTAAACGCTGATCTTCTTGCAAATGTTCAGGAATTGGACGAGGGGCGATCGGATCACTCATCAGTAAACGTCCTCCCGGTTTTAAGACGCGAAAAGCCTCGCGTAAAGCTAACTGTAAATCGGCTGGTTTAAAGATATTAAAAAGACAATTCTGCGCCACTACATCGACGGAGGCATCCTCCACCGGCAATTCAAAAGCGGAACCATCTTTAATTTCCACAAAATCGAGACTAAACCAGGGATTTTCTGGCAGTGCTTCGCCGAGATTTCTTTGGGCTGCCCAACGCATTTCCGGCACTGGATCCACCGCAATGACTCCCCCCGGACGACGGGAAAAATAGGCGAATTGCAGTGCTTCTAAACCACCACCCACACCCACATACAAAACCCTGGGAGAATTGCCCAATTCATTAACCTGCACCGTCGTGCCACAACCATAGTTCATCTCCTGCATAATGGCGGGGATTTTTAACCCCGGCAGTTGCAAAGGACTGCTTTGAACACAACATAGCCCCACTTCGGGAGTTTGGGCTACTTCGCTGTAAAATTTGGCAGTAGCTTCCAGATAAGTCATTTTCATCCTTTAAACTCCTTTTCTCTGATCAATTCAAGGACTTACTTCGCATCCTCGCCCAACGCTATCTTAGCAGGGTGGATCGGCACCCCCCTGATCAAGAGCGGATTTCAGGAGGGATCGAACCTAAAATCCCTTTTTAATTTAATTATAACCAGCTACTTAGCTGCATATCGAGGGATTTCTTCATCCCCAAACCGATCGAGAAGTTACCGGGTTAATCTAGGATTAGCTCCTGTTGACGGCTGTAGAGAGGACAGAAATATGATACTGACAATAATCGATCGCCTTACGGAAACCAACCCGCAAATTATGCGAGAATGGCAAGGAAGATTAACCCCGAAAAATATCTCGATCGCCTCGATTATCTCCCTTGTTGGTCAATTATTAGTTTACTTGTACTATCAAAATCTCTTGCCAGTAGGAGCGGGATTTAGTCGTTACTGTACCGCTAATCCCCCCAATAACAACGACTATTATCCCTATAGTGGGCTTAAATACTGTATCCAAGACTTAAATGGTCAATGGATGATTATCTCCCGGTTATGGTGGTTAGATATCTTCACTTTTCTGAGTATTACCGGCATTTTCGCTCTTTTAGTGGTGGGAACCTATCAATTAATTGCCGATCTTTCTGGGGAAGAGCGCCGAGGTACACTTAATTTTATCCGTCTGAGTCCCCAACCCGCCAAAACGATTTTTATCGGCAAAATTTTCGGGGTTCCCATTCTCCTCTATCTCGTCTGTCTTCTCGCTTTACCCTTTCACTTGGGGGCGGGTTTATTAGCAGGTATTCCCTTGTCGTTAATTTTAGCCTTCTACGCGGTTCTGATCGCTAGTTGTGCCTTTTTCTATCATGCTGCCCTTAGTTTCGCTTTAGCCACGCCATGGTTAGGAGGATTTCAACCCTGGTTAGGCAGTGCTACAGTCTTAATCTTTGTGTTTTATAGCAGTATTTTTACTTTATCGGGCTATGGCGGTTCCCGTACCCCCTTTGATTGGTTAATTCTCTTTAATCCTAGTTTTTTCCTTCCCTATCTAGTTAAATCTACCTTTCTCCCCCCCGATGCGGTACGCTATCTAGGAATCTCACAAATCTTCGATCTGCGTTGGTACGGTCAATCTCTCTGGCAATCCGTTATAATGGGTATTGGCTTAATTTTGCTCAATTTCGCCCTCTGTACCTACGGTTTAACCAGAATTATCCAGCGTCGCTTCCATAATCCCCTCGCTACTCTTGTTAGTAAACCCCAAAGTTACTGGATGATGGGCTGTTTTAGCGCCATTAGCCTAGGTTTTGTCTTCCAAACTCTGGAACCGAGCTATCTTTTCGATAATTTTGTCATTCTTAGCGTTTTTGTGGCAATTTTTGGCTTGTTAATCCTTTTTGCCCTCACTCCCCCCCGTCAAACTCTCCAAGATTGGGCGCGCTATCGTCATCTGCAAGGAAAAACGGGCATTAGTCTGGGGAAAGCTCTAATCTTTGGCGAAAAAAGCCCTTCTACCCTAGCCATGGCTGTTAACGTCGCCATTGCCATTTTATTCATCCTTCCCGCTATTTTTATCGCCCCTCTCCATCAATATAAACTAGCCACTGCAGCCGGGTTTCTCTTGGCAATGAACATGATTTTAGTCTATGCCGCTATCGCCCAATTATTGATGTTAGGCAGCACAAATAAACGCGCTTTGCTGGCAGCCACTAGCATCGGCATTTTGATTATTTTCCCCTTCCTCTGTTTCGCTGTCCTGCGAGTTGATCCCAGTCAATCTCCGCTTTTATGGTTTTTTACTTTTCTTCCCATTGCCGCTACTAAATACGCTACACTTCCCTCTTTCGCTTTGGCAATCTTCGGTCAGTGGTTGGGTTTAACCCTCCTCGGATGGCAAATTAATCGGCAATTAAATCGCCTTGGTGCCTCGGCAACTAAAGCGTTAATGCCCAGCTGAAAAATACCGACTCACATCGGTTAAATTTTTTTCCAAAAAAGCTTGACAAAACCCCACGACTTGACCGATAATTTCTTATAGAATGGGAATCCGTGCCTACCTGCGAACCCCTTATTTTCAGGTCAAATAAAGCCCCAAAAAATTAAGCATTGTTAGATCAGAATAGGAAAGATGCAGTGCAATCCTTAGCTATCACAGTAATTTTAGTTCCGGTGCTGATTCGGAGCATCTTTCAATTTGACAACGCCTATTGTAGGGCTAATTCTGGAATTAGCCCTACACCTAGTAATTTCAGTGGTCAGTAAACAGTGAACAGTAATCGGTCAACTGATAACTGATAACTGATTTACCCCACCACCGATAAACTATCAACGATTAGCGAGGGGGTATAACAGGAACCATTCCATTGATTATCGGATCCAAGAGCGATTAAATTCTGCAAAGCAGTATAAACATTTCCCGTTACCATTGTATCTTTAACTCGTCCAGTGATTTTGCCCTTTTCTATGCGATAACCCAGATCGATATTGACAGAAAAATCGCCCGAAATATCGGCCCCATGACCTAAAATTTGGTCAATAACTAGACCTTCATCTATTTGCGAGATTAAATCCTCTAAAGTTCCCTCTCCCGGTGCCACGATTAGATTAACTAAATCTGGCATAGGATAAACCCCTAACCCGGGACGAAAACCGTTTCCCGTCGGAGTAGTTTTTAATAGTCTGGCCGTGGTACGATCGCTATAGAATTCTTTAACTCTACCTCGTTCAATTAAAGATAAAAATTTGGTGGGAGTTCCCTCATCATCAAAGGGACAACTATAGGGTTCTCGCTCCGGTTGTTGAGATAAAGTCAACTGTTCTGACATAACCAATTGACCGATTTTATCACTCCAGGGCGAGGATTTTTCTAAGATCTGTTTACCATTTAAAGCCATCGCCACCGTACCCCATAACAGGGTAACTGCATTAGCAGTCAATAAAATTGGTAATTTACCTGTGGGACTATCCACATTATTGGCGGCCCATTGTAGTCGCTGCAATAACTGTTTAATTACGGTTTCGGGATGAGGTGTACTGCGAGTATATTCCCCATCATAAACCGCGAGAAAATCCTCCCCCCGCACCCATTCAATCCCCAGATAATAACTCAAAGCTGTATCGGTATATTGACAATATAAACCCTGGGAATTAACTAAACGGGTGATTTCCCGTTCACATTCCCATTCACCACTACAAATAACCTCAGGATAAACTTGGCGAATTTGGCCAATCATTTGATTACCCATCTCGATTAAAGATTCTACCGCCACATCCTGGCCAATCGGGTCATAAATTGCCTGTCGTGGTGCCGAAAATTCGATTTCTTCGGGGGCATTGAGATAGGATAAATTTAACGCTGTTTCTACTAAAATTTCCGGTTCCACATCACCATAACCCACCGCTAACCCCGGACAACCCTCGCGCCATAATCTTAAGGCAGTTCCCACAGATTCGGAACTTTCTAGCTGTTTGAGACGATTAGCCTCAAAAAAAACGGGATGGGAAAGGGAGGAAGATTGATAAACTTCGGCTGCCACTGCTCCCGATTTGAGAGCCAGTTCGATGAGTTGTTGCGGATCGATCGTCATGGTGATAGTTTTTGAGATAATGGCTATCTGATTAGCGAAAATTTGGGTTTAAAACCCCTTCGTTTCACGACAGTTTTTCTTGATCTCTAATATAGCACTTAAGAACTGCCAATGGCACACCTCCCACAGAAGAAACAAAATAACTAGGAGACCAAAGAGCATCTTTCCCATCTGATTTAGGATAAGCAGCTTGTTTATATCTGCCACTAGAAACCGCTCTTTCTACCTGCTCTGGTTTAAGGATTTTCAAATTCGTTCTTTTGGCAAAAAATTGTCTCAATAGTCCATTGGTATGCTCGTTTAATCCCCTCTCCCACGAATGATAAGAAGTAGCAAAATAAAAATCTGCTCCTAGTTTCTGACTCAACTCTTGATGTCCACAAAATTCTTTAACCTTGTCACAAGTAAAGGTTTTTCTTTGGTCAGGGTGAATCTCGTGGGAAAGTTTTTCTGTGACAAGGGTTGATTTCCGATGCGGTTTTGTTTTTGGCTAATCCTGCTACTAAAAATTTCGAGGCTTTGTCCATATATGTAACGATAATTCCTCGATAATTTCCTCCAATCATTGTGTCACTTTCCCAATAACCGATTTCGGTTTTATGGTCAGCAATTGCTGGTCGCTCGCTGATATCTACACGACTAGGATCAATATATTTTGAATAAATAGTCAGAAAATATCAAGAAGGGAATCGGCTTTAAACCTTGTCCGTCAACTATCCATTCCCCTATTCTGGCGCTCCCTGCTTCAACGTGGGGGACAAAATGAGGTAAGGTAAAAAAGCTGTGCCTATAACCGAGACTATGAGCGTTGAATGGCAATCCGTCAAAACCTACGAGGATATTCTTTACCATAAATGGGGGGGGATCGCCAAAATTACCATCAATCGACCCCATAAGCGTAATGCCTTCCGTCCGAAGACAGTTTTTGAGCTTTACGACGCTTTCTGTGATGCTCGCGAGGATGCCCGCATTGGGGTAGTATTGCTCACGGGTGCGGGTCCCCACAGCGATGGCAAATATGCTTTTTGTTCCGGCGGCGATCAGACGGTGCGCGGTCAGGCGGGTTATATTGGCGATGATGGCGTACCCCGGCTCAATGTGCTGGATTTACAGAAATTAATTCGCTCCATCCCCAAGGTAGTTATCGCGCTGGTGGCAGGTTATGCGGTCGGGGGCGGTCATGTTTTACACTTGGTTTGTGATTTAACCTTAGCGGCGGATAACGCCATTTTTGGCCAGACCGGTCCGAAAGTGGGCAGTTTTGACGGCGGTTTTGGCTCTAGTTATCTGGCCCGGGTAGTGGGTCAGAAAAAAGCTCGCGAGATTTGGTTTCTCTGTCGGCAGTATAATGCCCAACAAGCGTTAGAAATGGGTTTGGTTAACCATGTCGTCCCGGTAGAGGAATTAGAGCAGGAAGGGGTTAAATGGTCCTTAGAAATTCTCGAAAAAAGTCCCTTGGCGATTCGCTGCCTAAAATCGGCTTTTAATGCTGATTGTGATGGTCAAGCGGGTTTACAGGAGTTGGCGGGTAATGCCACTCTACTCTACTATATGACCGCCGAAGGGGCTGAAGGTAAACAGGCTTTCCTCGAAAAACGTCCCCCCGATTTTAGTCAATATCCTTGGCTACCCTAATCAGTGAGCAGTAAACAGTAAACAGTAATCAGTGAAAAGAAAGCAGAAAACTGCCCTATAATACTGCTCACTTAATACTCCCTACTCCTACTGATCACTGATAACTGATCACTGATAAGCTATGCTAGTTTAGAGAGAGTAGTTAGGTTCGGTAGCAGCATTGGTTTCAAACAGAAGTGGTTTTTCCCTGATGGCCTTGACTGGGTTGTGTCCGATCTCCTTCTCGAAATGGCTGTGATATTGGGAGACAATCCATGACGATTTACGTTGGTAATCTGGTTTATGACGTCACGACAGATGACTTGAAAGAGGTATTCGCTGAATACGGCACGGTTAGTCGCGTTTACTTGCCCGTAGATCGGGAAACGGGTAAAATGCGCGGTTTTGGTTTTGTGGAAATGTCCTCCGATGAGGAAGAAGCAAAAGCGATCGAAACTCTTGACGGGGCCGAATGGATGGGACGACAGATGAAAGTCAACAAAGCTCGTCCCAAAGAAGATAATTTTGGCGGTGGTGGCGGTGGTGAGCGCAAAAACTTCGGGCGCCGGGAACGTTAAACAGATTCTTGGAAAATTCCAGAAGCGGTTATTTCTGATAACCGCTTTCTTATCGATAATTAATAAATCTGCGTTTGTTTTCTAACATCCTAATACCCATTTTAAATGGGTAACAGCTATGAATGATCAATCCATTGCTCTGACCTCGTCCTCGCTCGAGGATGAACCGCTCCACCGCACATCGGAGCTGCCGATCTGGTTCGATAATTTCGCTAATCTGGCACAGGCCTACGAGGGAAAGCTCAACGAGTCCGATCCCGTAATAGAGCCTAACGATCTTCGTCTGCATCTATTAACCACATTGCTCGGCACGCCTCCTTCAGAGGCCTATTATCTCGTGCAGGGTTTAGCCTGGTGTCGGGAGGTAGAGGGCGATGTGTGCGAGTTTGGTGTGGCGCAGGGAGAAACCTCCGCACTGATCGCCAATGAAATCGCCGGAACGGACAAGACCTTACATCTATTCGATTCCTTTCAAGGTTTGCCCGCCCCCTCGGAAAAAGATCACTTGCTCCACGATATTTTCGATTTGGGGAATATGGAAGCCTATAGGGGAAAAATGCGATGCCGTGAGGGAATGGTTCTAGAGCGATTACGGAAGATTTCTTTTCCCGAACATCGCTATGTAATTCACAAAGGATTTTTCGATCGAATCCTCGAGCGAGGGGAAAATTTACCAGCGAGGGTTTCTTTCGCCTATGTGGATTTCGATCTGTACGAACCAATCAAACAGGTACTAGAGTTTCTCCACCCGATCACCCCCCCCGGAGCGATTATCATCGTCGATGACTACGGTTTCTTTTCTTCGGGCCCAAAGACGGCTGTAGATGAATTTATTCAAGATAAAAATGATCGGGAAAAGGTCTATGAGTACATGATTCCAGATACTCGATACGGACATTTCATCGTTTTGACGAAAAAAGGCTAACAGACGCAAAGATATCCGTTCGTCTGTACCCGTAAATTGCCTGTGAATATCCGATGTGTCGGGGGTAAATACAGAACCAAACCCTATTTAGGGTTTGCGGCAAAAAGTTTTTCGTGGGGGTAGGGTGTGGGGTGTGGGGTGTAGGGTTTTACCGATTTTGAGGGGGTCAATTACCTAATTTTCAGGGAAAAAGTCCCTGAATTTTCCCCCCGATCACTCCCATATTTGGTACTTTTTGATTGACAAAAAGTCTAAAAGTCTTACCCAACAAGGTTTTTAGATTTATTCAGCCAACCCTATTTAGGGTTGGCTGAATATCAGTTTAAGCCTTGCTATAAAATGGTTTTGGGACTTTTTTGGCTAAAAAAGTCCCAGAAACGAACGTTGAGAAATGGGAATGGGGACTCAAAACCCTTGCACTTTCGCTCTTCGATTGGGAAGGGTTCCACTTGCAGACGTGCGAGGTCATTCTGTTATTCTGACTTCCCCTCCCGACGACCGGCTACTGACGACCGACTCCTGACCCCAGCCTAGTACTTTTTCAGCAAACCCTAGGTAGTTGGGGAATCTGCCACAACCAATCGATATTCCGACGCAACAAACGCACCAGCTCCCCGTCATGGCCTTAAACCGCCGTTTTCCGTGACTCAAGGATGGGGTGAATAATTGTCCAGGCTAGGACGATAATTAAAGCCAAGATACCAAAACGAGCCATAGAACTGACTAACTGGTGCAAGGGGAACAAACGGCCTAAAAAGAAAGACAATGTCACCATAATCGTCGCCCACACCGTCGCCCCACCCAGATTACAGAGAAAAAAGCGACCGTAGGGCATTCGGGCAATTCCCGCCATGGGACCGGCAAAGATTCTTAACAAAGCCACGAAGCGACCGAAAAAGACCGCCCGGGGTGCATTTTTACTAAATTGATCCTTGGCTAATTCTAGTTTTTGAGGCGGAATCCGAAAGAATTTGCCAACTTTTAACAAAAACGGCCAACCTCCAGCGCGACCGAGCCAATAGCCAAAATTATCGCCCAAAACTGCTCCTGTAATTGCGCTGACTAAAACTAACCAATAGTTTAAATCACCGCTACCGGCAAGGAAGCCGCCGACAATGGTGATGGTTTCTCCCGGGATGGGAATCCCCGTATTTTCCAGGGTGATGCCGATAAATACTGCCCAGTATCCGTATTGGTGGGCGATTTCTTCAATATTTTCTAGGGATAATAGCTCTAGGGACATGGAGCGCTTTCTTAACAAAGGTTTACGAATATTCTAAGATATTTTTACAGTATTTAACCGTGGCTGAACATGACTTTTCCCAGTATTGATTTATTAGCAATTCGTCAGGGTGAGATAAAAGATTTAGCGGGCATGAACTTGGCAGGGGCTGATTTAGCGGGTGCAGACCTAGCAGGGGCGAATTTACGCGCAAATTTACGCGGTGCTGACCTCACAGGGGCAAATTTAAGGGGAGCAGATTTTCGTAATGCCGATTTACGCGGGGCAATTCTCCTCGATGCGATCGTCACTGGGGCAAGTTTGGCCGGCGCTTTTTTAGCCGGGGCGGTTTTTAATCATCTAGATTTGTCTGGGGCAGATTTTCGCGGTGTCGATGGCCGGGGAGTGAGTTTTGTCGGGGCGATTTTAACCCAAGCGGATTTTACTAGCGCTAATCTGTCCGGGGCAGATCTATCAGCTACCGATTTAGAGGAAGCAATTTTTTTCGGGGCGATTTTACGCGGAACAAATTTTACTGATGCCAATCTTCTTTGTGCTAATTTAGCCTCGGCAGTAACCACGGGGGCAATTTTCGATCGAGCTTGTTTGGAAGGGACAGGATTAACCTAAATGGCTGATAGATAAAAGAAGATGAGTTTCTAATTCGTTGCTGGAACCTGATCTAGGTTTAAAAATCTGACCCATTCCCCTGTTTATCTGCCTCCATAGCTCCAGCTATTCTGAACCATTTAACCCCTTTTCTACCCTAAGTCTTCCTCTTGGCCAAATTGGTCAAGTTTTTGCCATTCTCCACCAGAAAATTTAGTTTAATTGTCTGGGTAATCAGTGCAGTTATTGAAGAATTTTACCCAACCAATTAAGCAATCAACCCAGTTCCTTAAGAGAACCTAGTAGAAAAGATTATCCTCAAAAATGATAGGATTGATCGATACCTAGCTGCCGTTAATCGCCCTCGATGAGATCTTTACGCCAACTTTACCGCTATTTAAGTTTATTTTGCCTCTGTCTTCTTCTGACCGTGGGCTGTCAGTCCACTAATTCCAATTTACCCCAGGGGAATAGCGATCGCCTGATAATTGGGACAACCCTAAAACCACGCTCGATCGATCCTGCCGATAGTTATGAGTTAGCGGGACTTTTTATTATTTATAATCTCGGTGAAACTCTCTACACCTACGCCGAAGGAACCACTAATTTAAAGCCTCTCCTAGCCACGGAATTGCCGCAAATTAGCCCCGATGGTTTGACTTATACTATCCCAGTACGTCGAGGAGTTATCTTTCATGATGGCACGGTTTTTAACGCAGAGGCGATGAAGTTTTCTCTAGAAAGATTTATCAAAAATGGTGGGGAACCTTCCTTTCTTCTCCGGGATACAATTGATAAAATCACCGCCAGCAAAGAGGACGAAATTACTATTAAATTAACCAGACCTTTTGCCGCTTTTCCCGCTCTTTTAGCTTATCCCGGAGCCTGTGCGGTTTCACCCAAATTTTATCAAATTGGCGAAGGTAAATTTAAACCCGAAGAATTTATCGGCACAGGACATTATCGATTAAAAGCAGTTACCAGCGATTCTTTTAGTTTAGAAGCCTTCGATCGCTATTGGGGAGAACCGGCCAAAAATAAGGGAGTTAATGTGCAAATTTATCTCTCGAATCCTGCCAATTTATTTAACGGTTTTCAAACAGGTGCGGTGGATATTGCCTATCAATCTTTACTGCCTCCTCAAGTGAGAAAATTACGCACAGAAGCAGTCCAAGGAAAATGGCAAGCGATCGAATCTTCTGGGGCAGCAATTAACTTTATGAGCGTCAATCTCAAAAGTGAACCCACCGATAATATTTTAGTGCGACAAGCAATTGCTTCTCTAGTCGATCGAGATTTACTTAATGATCGCATTTTACAAGGTCAAGGCATCCCTCTTTTTAGTCTCATTCCTACTACTTTTTCCGAGTCACAACCGGTGTTTAAAGAGCGCTATGGCAACCATAACATAGAACAAGCCAAACAATTACTAAAAACTGCTGGTTATAGTCCAGAAAACCCCGCAATTGTAGAAGTTTGGCACTCCTCGGGATCGATAACTTCCAGCAGCGTGGCGGCAGTGATGAAAGCTCTAGCAAAACGGGATTTAGATAATATGATTCAATTTGAACCCAATAGTATCCTAGGAGCAGCCTTTTTCCGTAATATTAGCCGGGGACTTTATACCACTGCTCTATCCAATTGGTATCCCGATTTTTTGGATGCAGATAACTATATTTATCCCTTTTTAGATTGTGCTAAAGGTTCCCCAGAAACTGGCTGCGAAGAAGGAGGATCCCAAAGTCAAGGCTCATTTTTTTATAGTCAAGAAATGAATCAATTAATCGCCCAATCCCGTCGGGAAAGTAACCCAGCTAAAAGAAAGCAAATTTTTGGCAAAATTCAAGAAATTCTCGCCGATGAAGTTCCCTATATTCCCCTTTGGCAAACCAAAGAATATGCTTTTGCTCGCAATGGCATCACGGGAGTTATCATCAATCCCAGTCAAACTTTTCCCTTTTGGACAATTGCCCAAAAATCCCGATAATTAATCATGAGTTAGCCGTCAGCTTTTGCTCCCCGGCTCGCCCTGCTGCTAGGGGAATTTTATCTGTTAAAATTTCTTATCGTCGTGAGGCGAAAACAAGCGGTTCTGGCCTTGCCTTCTGTCTTACAATAGTCAAATATAGGTTGTGTAGATAAATCGCCATGAAACACACATTATCCGTATTAGTTGAAGATGAAGCGGGAGTCTTAACCCGTATTGCTGGATTATTTGCCCGTCGCGGCTTTAATATTGAAAGTCTAGCCGTCGGTCCTGCCGAACAAATGGGAGTTTCTCGGATTACGATGGTAGTACCGGGGGACGAGAACAGCATCGAACAGTTAACCAAACAACTTTACAAATTAATTAACGTCCTCAAGGTGCAGGATATCACCCAAACCCCTTGTGTGGAAAGGGAATTAATGCTGATTAAAGTTAATGCTACCGCCGAGCGCCGAGCGGAAGTAATCGAATTAGCGCAGGTATTCCGAGCGCGAATTGTGGATATTTCCGAGGAAACCCTGACCATCGAAGTGGTGGGGGATCCAGGTAAAATGGTGGCGATTATGCAGATGCTGAATAAATTTGGCGTTCGTGAAGTGGCGCGTACCGGTAAAATTGCTCTGATTCGCGAGTCGGGAGTCAATACGGAATACCTGAAAGCTTTAGAGGCTAAAATGGCAATTTAGGGATATTGGGGATGAATGGGGGTGTTAGGGTTTTAGTTGAAATTCCCCATTTCCCCGCTTCCCCTATTGCCTTCAGAAGCTGATAAAAACTATGTCTAACCAGTCGCCGAAAACCCAAATTAGTCAAATTGTCACCGTTGCCGTGCAGAAATTGCAAGGAAAGGTGAATTTTCAGTCGGTAAATCTCAAAAAAGGGGCGAGAGTTCCCGAATTACGCCTTAAAGACGAGAATGGCAGCGGGGAAAGCAAATATCCCCTTATTGGCGATCGCTATTTGTTGGGTCGTAGTTCCAGTTCCTGTGATATTACTATCCGTAATACCGTAGTCAGTCAGATTCATTGTTCCCTGCAGCGGGACCCGAAAAATCCCCATCATTTCCTGCTCACAGATGAAAACTCCACCAACGGGGTTTATATGGGTAAACGTCGTCTGAAAAGCGTTTCCCTGCGTCATGGTGATACCTTTACCCTGGCACCCCCAGACTTAGCCAATTGTGTCACCATCTCCTATTACTGTCCCCCTCCCCTGTGGGCGCGACTTTTGCGCTATGGTTTCTATGGTGCGGGAGGTATTTTCGGTTTATTAGTTCTAGGGATTATCTGGGAAAGTCGCAGAGTTAATGTTTATCCACTCCCTTCCGGGGTGAGCGGTCCGGTGGTGGTTTACCCTAGGGATGGTCAAACTCCCCTCAATCCCAGGCGACAGGAAACTCACCAAGAATTAGATAATCTGGGCGATTTTTCTCCCTATTTGCCCAAGGCGCTTGTCGCTTCCGAAGATAGTCGTTTTTACTGGCATTTTGGCGTTGATCCTTTGGGGATTGTCCGGGCTGTTATGATTAATCGGGAACGTCAAGGCATTCATCAGGGGGCCAGTACCCTGACTCAACAGTTAGCGCGTAGTTTATTCCCCGAAGTCGGTCGCCAAAATACTGCTGGTCGCAAACTCCGGGAGGCTGTGGTCGCTTTACAATTAGAAGCGGTCTATAGTAAGGATACAATTCTCAAAACCTATCTCAATCGAGTTTATCTCGGTCTGGCCGGTTACGGTTTTGAAGACGCAGCCCGCTTTTATTTCGATAAATCCGCTAGAGATTTAGATATCTCCGAGGCTGCCACCCTTGTGGCTATGTTACCCGCTCCGAATCGATTTAATCCCATTCAAGATTACGACACTTCTGTACAATTACGCAATCGTGTCATCGATCGCATGGCTCAATTAGGCATGATTTCCCCGGAAGCGGCCGCCAGCGCTCGCAGATCCCGCATTGAAATCAGTCCCCAAGCCAAAAAATCCCTATCTAGTACGATTGCACCATATTTTTATAGTTACGTTTTCGAGGAATTACAAGACCTTTTAGGGGAAGAAGTGGCGAAAGAGGGCAATTTTATCGTTGAAACCAGTTTAGACCGCCGGCTGCAAGCGATCGCAGAAAAAAGCTTAAAAACTCATATTTTAAACCAAGGCCCCCGCTATCGATACTCCCAAGGTGCTTTAGTTACCCTAAACAGTCAAACCGGGGAAATTCTCGCTTTAGTCGGGGGAGTTGATTATCAAAAAAGCCAATTTAACCGCGCTATCCAAGCTAAACGTCAACCCGGTTCCACTTTTAAGGTATTTGCTTATACTGCCGCCCTAGAAAAGGGAATATCGCCCTATAAAACCTATACCTGCGCTGGACTCTCTTGGCAAGGACAGGCCTATTCTCCCTGCGAACGCAGTAGCGGGGCCATCAATATGTTTCAAGGTTTAGCGCAATCGGAAAATAGTGTCGCCCTTCGCATTGCTCGCGAGGCAGGATTAAGTAATGTGGTCAATGTAGCGGAACGTTTAGGAGTAAAATCACCTTTAAATGCTGTACCGGGGTTAATTTTAGGGCAAAGCGAGGTAAATGTCTTAGAAATGACCGGAGCTTATGGGGTTTTTGACCATGGTGGGCGCTGGAATCGTCCCCACGCCATTAAACGCATTCTCGACGCTTCCGACTGTAAAAATGTGGAGAATTTGAGTACCTGTCGGGTTATTTATGACTATGGCGAGGATAGCGAGAGAAATCAGCAGGTAATCTCCCCTAAAACCGCCGAGACGATGAATAGCCTCTTGCGGGGGGTGATAACTAATGGTACAGGCGGCGCTGCCAGTATTGGCATGGGAGAAGCGGGTAAAACGGGAACTACTAATAATTATGTGGATCTTTGGTTTATCGGTTATCTTCCCCGTCGCCACTGGGTGACAGGCATTTGGTTAGGGAATGACAACAATTCTCCCACTTCCGGCAGTAGTCAACAGGCAGCCCGGTTATGGGGCGATTATCACCGTCAGTTAATCACTACACAAAATTAATCCCAATAAGTAGTCGTGCAAAATTAATTTCCTAGTGAAGATAGGCAAGAGGTGGTTAGATATGTGTAATTAATTTTGCTTAGGTACTTAGGGTTTGCTGAATAAATTTGAAATGTAGGCAAAGTAAAGGTTTTGGGGCTTTTCTCGCTCCCACAGGTGCAAGATTTTGAGAGAATCGTCGTTCAAAACCTTGGGTCTTCATCGGCCCGCGTCCTGTAGGGGCGAAGCATTCGGACAATAACCTATCGGTGAAAAGGTAGATTTTCTATCCGAATGCTTCGCCCCTACTTATTCAGCAAACCCTACTTAGGACTAGCTACCGTTGCCGTTGCCTGTTCCAGAGTTCCCTAAAACCAGAGACTTCCTACATAATAAGGGTGTCCTAGTCCTAGCTAACACACCCACAGAGATTATTTCTGGTGGCTTGATTTTACCCCAAAAATCCACCACTGCCCAACCCACCGCAGGGGATGGACAGGAATAGATTAGGCAATCACCTGAATATTGCTTGCATTGAGACTCGCTGCGCCAGAGCCAGCAATGTTTGCGATTGTAACCAGACCACCAGTATTACCAAGGTCTTGGTCAAATGATAAAGTACCGACACCACCGACGACACTGTAGATAATTTTGGCAGTGCCATTTTCAGCTGTCGCGAATAGGCTAGGATTCAAAGTACTGCCAATGGTAGTCAGTCCGCCGAAACCACCGGAAGAAAGTACAATGACATCACCGTCAGTGATGGTAAAATCGGTGATGCTGTCAACGCCTTCGCTGGAATTGTTGTAAACAAACCAGTCAATACCAAGATCACCAGTTAGGGTGTCGTTCCCGTCGCCACCGATTAGGGTATCGTCTTCCGTGCCACCATCTAGGCTATCGTCTCCCGTGCCACCAAGTAGGCTATCGTTTTCCGAGTCACCAAATAGGTTGTCGTTCCCGTCGCCACCGATTAGGGTATCGTCGTTCGTGCCACCATCTAGGCTATCGTCTTCCGTGCCACCATCTAGGGTATCGTTGTTCGAGTTACCAAGTAGGGTATCGCTTCCCGATCCACCGATTAGGGTATCGTTTAACGAGCCACCATCTAGGCTATCGTTTCCCACGTCCCCATCTAGGCTATCGTTTCCCGATCCACCAAGTAGGGTGTCGTGTCCATTGTCACCGTGTAGAGTATCCGCGCCGGCTTGACCAAGTAGGCTATCGTTTCCGTCGCCACCAAATATGGTATCCCGTGCACCGAAACCGCTTAGGGTATCGTCGAACGCACTGCCTACAATGTTATAGGAATCGGTGGTGACGAAATTCCGGATCCCATTTGGAGGGTTAGGATTCGTCGCTTTCGGTATCGTGTTATCAGTATCACCGCTTAGTTGATAAGTGCCGGCAGCCCCACCTCTAACATAGGTAAAGCTATTTGCTAGCAGGAAAAAGGACTTAGAAAAGCCTCCACCGTAGCGGAAAAGGGTTACGTTAGCATTACTGCCGAAGTTGGTTATTCTCCAAGCTGTATCGCCGCCGGGAGTTAAAGTGCGCTCGGAAGTGAGATTATCGCTGGTAATGTTAAGCTCTGATCCTGATACATGAATGAGGATATCATTAAAGGTGTTTATGAAATTACGCACTGAAACAGTGGTAGCAGGATTGAAATTAGCACCAGTGGTGAGGAGGGAGGCGAATGATGTGGTTATAGTGGCCATGGTTTTTCCTTTGTAATGATATGTTTGAATGTGAAGAGTTTGATAGTCCTCCTCCCGATTATTATATACCGAGAAAAAAAATACAACCCTGTTTTCTAGGCTTGTTTCCGGAATTATTGCTAATGGTTAAGTTTTTATCAATTCTAGGTTAATTTTTGGCTGGGTATGATATAGATCACCCCAGAAATTAAGGTTAATGTTACTGATAGCCAAAAAGCCCCCTGAGCAATTAAATTATATTCAGAAGGCAAGGGAGCGATTAAGAGAGCGATAGCGATAATTTGGCTGACTGTTTTGCTTTTTCCCCACCAATTAGCCCCTTTTATGTCGCTATTTCCCGTTAAATTGGGATTAATGCGCCAACCAGCGATCGCTAATTCCCGAGCAAGAATCAAAAATACTCCCCAAGCGGCAATTACATCCATTTCAATGAGAGCTAAAAGAGGAGCGAGAACCAGCAATTTATCGACCAAAGGATCGAGAAATTTCCCTAATTCGGTGATTTGATCCAATTTTCGCGCTAGATAACCATCGAGCCAATCGGTGCTGGCAGCAATCAGAAAGATAATTAAACTTAACCAGCGATCGATTTCTGTGCCTTGATGCAACCAGTATAAAATTAATGGCAGTCCCAAGAGTCGCGATAGGGTAATCGAGTTGGGTAGGTTCATTTTTCAGTGAGCAGTAAACAGTAATCAGTGATCAGTGATCAGTGAGCAGTAATCAGTTATCAGTTATCAGTTATCAGTCAAAAGGCAGCTCTGAGCTTGTCGCTTAATAAGTAGTCGTGCAAAATAAATTTCCTAGTGAAGATAGGCAAGAGGCAAGAGCGGGGTTAGATATGTGTAATTAATTTTGCTTAGGTACTTACTATCTATTCACTGAAACCTGAAACCTGAAACCTGAAACCTGATAACTAAAAACTGATAACTAATAACTGATAACTGATAACTGATTTTAGCTGGCTAATTTGAGATCGAAATTACTTTGTTTATTGCCTAATTGCCTGAGCCAACGATAATTATAAGCTAAAGCACCTCGCAAGGTGGGATAAACGGCATAATTAACGCCAAATTCTTGGCACACTTCCGCTAAAATTGGGGCAATTTTGGGGTAGTGAATATGACAAATTTGCGGAAAAAGATGGTGAACAACTTGATAATTTAATCCTCCTAAATACCAATTTAAAAAGACATTTTTAGGAGCAAAATCTACGGTAGTTCGCACTTGAAAGATTGCCCATTCGTCTTCGATTTGATTAGCTGCCGAGGGTTGAATAAATTCGGCGGGTTCCAAAACGTGAGCTAACATAAATACATGACAGGCAAGCACTCCATAGGTCATAAAAACAATGAGAAAACCGATCGCTATTTCTAGGGGACTATAACCAACTAAGAGAGGAATGCCAATAAACCAAAAGAGATAAACAACTTTTCCGCTCAATAAAACAAATAGATCGATCGCTTTAAGATTGGGAATTTTAATCTCGCCAAAACGATGACGAAAGAGGATAGAGCGCACATCAGAGAATGACCAATAGATAGGAATTATAGCGTAGAGGATTGGGATAAATAAATGTTGATATCGATGATACCATTTATGCTCGGCATGGGGAGTCATTCGCACCACACCATCCCCGTGAATTTCCAGATCGTACCCTAAAACATTGGTGTAGGTATGATGGAGATAGTTATGACGAAAACGCCAGAGATAACTGGAAGCGCCGATGATATAATCGTAGGTCATGCCAAGGAGAGAATTAACCCATTTTTTACTAGAATAGCCGCCATGGTTGGCATCATGACCAATGCTAAAACCAATCCCTGCTAATCCTGCTCCTAAAACCAGACAACCGATGATTTTTAGCCACCAGATATCCGGACCAAAAAGCACAAATAACCAAGCGGCAATTACCCAAGTTAAAATCGTGATTGTCTTCAGGTACATGGCCAAATTATCTCTGGTGGGGATGCCGTTTTCAGTAAAATAAGCATCAACCCGTTTATTCAATTCCTTTCTAAAACCCTGATTTTCGGTAAAGGTTACTCGCATTCCTATTTTTGTCCTAGAAGTTGGTATGACGGCAATTTGTGGCAGCTCAGAGTGAATTTATGAGTCTTTGACTGGTTTGCTAAGGCTGTCTCACTACAACTGATAGTTTCTCATCAGTCTCTCATCTATTGTCAGAGAAAGAGGTGCGCTTGGCAAGGGAATCGCTCAATTTCTTTGCTACGCTTGCAAAAAATCCTCGGTTTTTACCTAATCAGATAGCAGATACCTGTAGCCGGTGATAGGGATGAGCATTAGGTACTTTTGTACTAGGGACTTGCGCTTTGATAATGTACCTTTTGGGCGAACGCAGTTCGCCCCTACATTGTGGACAAAATCCGTTACTGTAGGGGCGCAATGCTTGCGCCCTCCGATCGCTCAGGTTTGCTGATCACCTTAAGTAGGGGGAGAGCCTTCGAGGTGTTAGGGACTTGCGCTTTGATAATGTGCCATCTGGCTGGTCTGGTTCTTCTACAGAGCGATTTCTGGCTGGGATATTATTCCTACGCAAGTCCCTAAGTAGTCGTGCAAAATTAATTTCCTAGTGAAGATAGGCAAGAGGCAAGAGCGGGGTTAGATATGTGTAATTAATTTTGCTTGGGTACTTATTTTGGCTCTTCTAGGTTCTGTGTGATAAGTTTAACTTACATAGGGCTTGCTGAATAAATCTAAAAACCTTGTTGGATCAGACTTTTAGACTTTTTTGACCTCAAAAAGTGCCAGCCGTTGCGGGGATCGGGGGGAAAATTCAGGTACTTTTTCCCTGAAAATTAGGTAACTGACTACCTCAAAATAGGTAAAACCCCACACCCCACACCCTGCCCCTAGGAAAAGCTTTTTGCCGCAAA
>NZ_JADBUZ010000188.1:0-12632 GCF_020245305.1 Microcystis sp. M20BS1
AAGGTTACATGATATCAGCCAGACTTGGAAACTATCTCATCAAATTAGTCCCCCCATAGAACCCCCTTGAGCCATCTTGCACACTTTTCTCTTTTTGTCAAATTTTATGTTAAGAAAGATGTGACTAATGGATAGCCTTATTAAGGGGGGCAGGGGGGATCAGAGGCAAAATCTATCTTCTATTTAATTATAACTACTTACTTATTACCAATCCCAATCAATTCCTCGGTATCTGTAGGAAAATTTACCCGATGGTTGCCCCTAAATCCTCTGACTTTAGTTAGTACAAAACCTCATGAATTATCTTAGTATTATCATTCCGACTCTTAATGAGGAGTTAAGAATTGCAGCAACGTTAAAACAGATAGGTGAAGGAGTAGAAATTATTGTTGTCGATGGGGGAAGTACAGATAAAACCAGAGAAATAGCTGAAAAATTGGGAGCAAAAGTAATTATTTCACCGAGTAAAGGTCGTGCATTTCAGATGAATTTAGGAGCCAAAATAGCGAAAGGAGATATTTTGTTATTTCTGCACGGAGATACTTTACTCCCCCAAAATTATCAAGAGCAAATTATCAATACTTTATCTCAATCTGGGATAGTAGCGGGGGCTTTTGAATTAAAAATTGATGGAGAGGAAAAAAACCTGCGTTTAGTGGAAAAATTAGTTAATTGGCGTTCTCACTGGTTTTCTCTTCCCTACGGAGATCAAGGAATATTTTTAAAAGCCTCAATATTGACCGATTTAGGGGGGTTTCCTGAGTTACCAATTATGGAAGATTTTGAATTAATACAAAGATTGAAAAAAAGGGGTAAAATAGCCATAGTTTCTACTGCGGTGATTACCTCAGCAAGACGTTGGCAAAAATTAGGAGTTGGCAAAACTACCTTAGTTAATCAATTAATAATTATTGGTTATTATCTAAAAATTCCGCCGCATTTGTTGAAAAATTTTTATCGTTTATGGTAATTAGGGAGAACTACCACTAGATTCTGATTACTTCTGGGAGTCTGTCGATAAAAATTTTTGTCTCCCGAAGTACCGATCGATAGGATAATTGATCATTGTAACATCTGCTCTGAGAATATGTCTCTCGATCGCCGTCAATTTCTTTATCTTTTAGGTGCCACCCTTGGCACAGCCACTCTTGCTGGTTTGAAGCCTCCGGCCTTTGCTGCTACTGGTCCCTATGGTCTTATTGCCCTACCCTATAGCTATGATGCCCTAGAACCTTATATCGATAAGGAAACGATGCAATTTCATCACGATAAACACCATGCAGCCTACGTTAATAATCTCAACACGGCAGTGGCAAAATATCCAGAATTGCAGAAAAAAACAGTAGTAGAATTGATTAAAAATCTTGACTCTTTACCCGCCGATATTCGCACCACTGTCCGCAATAATGGCGGCGGCGATCTTAATCATACGATGTTTTGGCAGATTATGTCCCCCGATGGCGGTGGCGAACCAACAGGAGAAATAGGAGCGGCAATAATCGCTAAATTTGGCAGTTTCGAGGAATTTAAAAACGCTTTCAACCAAGCAGGTACTAAACTTTTTGGTAGTGGTTGGACATGGTTGGTTTTAAATAAGTCAGGACAACTAGAAATTATCAGCACTGCTAACCAAGATAGCCCCCTAATGATGGGATTACAGCCAATTATGGGCAATGATGTTTGGGAACACGCCTATTACTTAAAATATCGTAATCAACGGGCTGAGTATTTAAAACAGTGGTGGAATGTGGTTAACTGGGAGGAGGTAAATCGCCGCTATCTTCAGGCAAAAGCTTAACCATGACAACTTTTACGGTAACAGTTCCCGCTACCACTGCTAATATTGGGCCCGGCTTCGATTGTCTCGGAGCGGCCTTAACCCTATATAATCAGTTTACTTTTACCCTGCTGCCGGCAACGACAGCTAACCCTGTCAGCATTATTGTCAAGGGGACTGAATCAGCTAAAGTTAGCCAAGGTGCTGATAATTTAATCTACACTTCTTTTTTGCAAGTTTATCAAAAAATAGGACAGAATCCGCCCCCTATCGCCATCGAGATCGGTTTAGGGGTTCCCCTGGCTAGAGGTTTAGGTAGTTCTGCCACTGCTATTATCGGTGGGTTAGTGGCTGCCAATCAATGCGCGGGAAATCCTTTATCTATGGGGGAAATCGAAGCATTAGCGATCAACTTGGAGGGCCATCCAGATAATGTGGTGCCGGCTTTGCGGGGCAACTGTCAGCTATCGGCAGGTGATAGCACAAATTGGGCTATTTGTCAAGTATTTTGGCAAAAAAATCTCATTCCCGTCCTAGCGATTCCCGATTTTGAACTGGCTACGGCAAAAGCTAGGGCGGTTTTACCCGAAAAAATTAGCCGTCAGGAGGCTATTTTCAATATTTCCCGCTTGGGTTTATTATTGCGGGGATTAGAGACGGGTAACGGCGATTGGCTGAGAATTGCCCTAGAGGATAAACTGCATCAACCCTATCGCCAATCTTTGATCCCGGGTTACGAAAAGGTGAAAAAAGCCGCCATTAATGGGGGTGCTTACGGGATGGTAATTAGTGGCGCAGGTCCGAGCCTATTAGCTTTAACTAACCCCGACAATGCCCAAAAAACAGCCACAGAGATGACCAATGCTTGGGAGGAAGTGGGGATTAACTCCAGTGCCAAAATTTTGGCTTTAGATACCCTAGGGGCCCAAGTAAACTGTTAAGCCTCCAATTTACCTGTTAAGAGTCCCTGACATTTGAGATAAAATTAAGTAAAAAGCTATGAGGAGTCAGTCATCAGTCATCAGTAATCAGGAGTCAGAAATCAGGAGATTATTTTTATTTATTCTCCCCACTCCCCACACCCCACTCCCCACTCCCCCTAATCTTGCCACTTATGACCGTAGGATCCAGCTTACAACAGTTAAAAATAGCTTCATCGGGAAGATTACCCAGCAGTTACGGGGTCTATTTTAAGAATACCCTGGTGGCCCTCTGTCATGCTCTTGAAGATCATATTTTGCAAACTAGCAGCCCAGACAGTACAAATAAACCACTGGTTTTAGTCACCTTTCAACAGGGAAAATGGTATTTACAGGAAGCAGAGCGCTATTTAGATATTGCTCGCTCTTCTCGTCATATTGCGATCGCTGCCGTGGCCGATAGTGGTTTTTCTGAGCATAAAACCGGCAGTTTAGAGAATGTTTCGCTAGTGAACTTAGATAATAGCGATAGTTTGGTGAATGAGTGGAATTTAATCATTCTTTCCCCCGATTACGCCTCCATGGTACTCTGTCATGAGTTATCCCCAGAAGAATACCGGTCCGATAGTCAACCCCAAATAGACACGGAGCGAAAATTCTACGGTTTATGGACATTCGATCGCGATTTAGTTGAAAAAGCCGCTAGGATCTTAATTGAGCGTCTGCATCCCTATAATCCCAGTCTAGCGGCCGATTTAAGCAGACAACAGCAGGAAATTAGTCAAAATATTAATCCCATTCCCACGGATTTAACCGGAGTAGTCTCTCGCATTGTCACCTATCTGCAAACCAGTCAACAGCAGTTAGTCACCGTCAGCAGACAAGCGCGAGAATTAAGCGACTTAGAAGGACAAGCATCCCGTTTAAATAAAAATTTAGCCGCTAATAAACTGCAAGCTTTTCTAAGAATGGCCCAAAAAGTCGATGAAAGAGATATTGATAATCCCCTTGCTTCCCTACAGGTGGCCGCTTTAGCGGAAATGTTGGGACAATTGCTCGATTTACCCACCCTGAGATTACGACGCTTACGATTAGCTGGTTTATTATACCGCATCGGTCTAGCGGAGGCTCCGATCGAAGTTTTTAGACAGCGTGCCAGTCAGTTAGAGGGAGCAAATGCGTTATTTTGGCGGGATCGATCGGTGTTAGGCGCACAATTACTCGCCACTATGCCCGAATTAGCCCCAATTCAACAGATTATTTACCATGAGTTTGAATACTGGGATGGTAGCGGGGTTCCCAACGGTTTAAAAGGGGAAGAAATCAGCCTAGAGTCGCGAATTTTAGGATTATCAGCCTATTTTCAGGAATTAACTCAACCGCGAGGCGACCGACTAGCTCTAGATTTAGGAGAGGCCCTAGAGCGCTGTCAAAATTATAGCGGGATTCGTTTCGATCCCGCTTTGGTAGAAAAATTAAGTTCGGTAATTCGTCTGTGCGAAATGGGGTGGATGCAATTACCCGATCGCCCTAGTCAAGTCCCCGCCGTCTGGTTAGAATCAGTTTAGGATTAGGGTCTGCTGAAAAAGTTTTTCCTGGGGGTAGGGTGTGGGGTGTGGGGTGTGGGGTGTGGGGTTTTACCCATTTTCAGGGGGTCAATTACCTAATTTTCAGGGAAAAAGAGCCTAAATTTCCCCCCCCGATCCCCCCAAGGTCTGGCACTTTTTGATGGGAAAAAAGTCTAAAATTCTTATCCAACAAGGTTTTTAGATTTATTCAGCAGACCCTAGATTAGACTCCGATTAAACTCTGCATGGCACGTCTCATATTAGCCGGTTTAAAAGCTGCCATGGCCGCGGTCGGTTCATAGCCGCAATGTACCATACAATCGGCACATTGAGGATTGCCACTAGCCCGACCGTAGTTATCCCAATTGGTTTCTGCTAAAAGTTCCCGAAAGCTTTTGTAATGACCTTCGTTGAGCAGATAACAGGGTTTTTGCCATCCTAAAAGACTATAGCTAGGACTACCCCAAGGGGTGCATTCATAGTCTTGTTCACCGATGAGAAAATCGAGAAAGAGAGGATTATGGTTAAAATTCCACTTTTTCTGACCTGATTTCCAGGGTGAGAGAATTTCTCGGAATAAAGCTCTAGTTTGCTCCCGTTTCAAGAAACTATCTTGATCCGGGGCCCACTCATAACTGTAACCGGGGGAAATCATCATGCCATCGATGCCCAAAGTAGCAAGAAAATCGAAAAATTCCTGCATTTCTCGCGGATCTGTGCCTTCAAAAACCGTGGTATTAGTAGTAACCCGAAAACCTCTCGCTTTCGCCGCTTTAATCCCTTTTACTGCCTTATCGAATACTCCCTTTCGATCCACACAGCGATCGTGATGTTCTTTGAGACCATCCAGATGGACACTAAAGGTAAGATAGGGTGAAGGAGTAAATTTATCTAGGCTTTTTTCCAATAACAGGGCATTGGTACACAGATAGACGAATTTTTTTCTGTCCACTAACCCCTTGACAATTTCATCGATTTGTGGATGTAAAAGCGGCTCACCCCCGGGGATGGAAACCACGGGAACTCCGCATTCTTCCACCGCTGCGAAACATTCTGCCGGGGTAAGATGATTGCGGAGGATTTCCGGGGGATGTTGAATCTTGCCGCAGCCAGTACAGGCTAAATTACAGCGAAATAGGGGTTCTAGCATTAAAACTAAGGGAAAACGCTTTTTTCCTGCTAGACGCTGTTTCAAGATATAGGAAGCAACCACTAAAGCTTGTTGTAGTTGGACAGCCATTTGCTCACACCAATAGGATTCTAAGTCATTATAGACTGTTAACAGGACATCAAGGCATAGAACCCTAGAAAATGGCAAAATAAATAAAAGCTGGTGGCTTTTTTGGCTGTTTACTTGATTATCATCTTGATCTAGCTGATGGCTTCAAGACTACTGACTTGAAAGTGGGAAGTGGGAAGTGGGAATTGGGAAGAATAAATAAAAAAAAGTCTCCTATCTCCTGACTACTGACTCCTAACCTTAACGACAATTTTTGATTTTTACCAGAGGTCTATTATGAGTTCTTTAGGCGATCGCTTCAAGAAATTTGCGGGTAGAACTCGCTATGTGGTCTGTCGCTTATTTTTGCATCTCTACGGCCAAGAAATCGCACCGCTGATCGGTATTCTTAATCGTGCCGGCCGGGAGGCGATCGATTCCGAAGGCGATTTAGAGGTCATGGGAGAGGGTTTAGTAGAAATTTGTCAAAATCTGCTGCAGATGAACCTCTATTGGTTTTCTGTGGCTAATGAGGGCGATGTTTTTTGGCATGAGGGGGAAGCGGGAGACTACGTTAACGAACTGTTTACCGATTCCGCGGCCAGATACCTAAGTGAATCGGTGTCTTCACAGTTGGGGGAAAACGAACCCTTAACTTTACCCGTCACCGATAACTTAGTTGTTATGATCACAATAGCCTTCGAGGGTGAGAGTGCTGCTT
Source organism: Microcystis sp. M20BS1 (assembly GCF_020245305.1). Taxonomy (NCBI): domain Bacteria; kingdom Bacillati; phylum Cyanobacteriota; class Cyanophyceae; order Chroococcales; family Microcystaceae; genus Microcystis; species Microcystis sp. M20BS1. Next base: position 6,206 of record NZ_JADBUZ010000188.1, read on the forward strand.
TAGAAACTAGCCTAGCCGATCGAGAGGCCCTGGAAGATGGTTTAAAATCAATAATTAACCTTCACTACCAAGGTCGGCTGCGTGCGATTCAGGTACATTTTTCTCCTGCTCAATTGGGAGATGAATTGACCAATGAGCAACTATTACTCAATTTCCCCGAATTGCTGCCTTTATAGTCTTAATTTTGCCCTTATGCTGCGCCAAGTAACGACAATCTTTTTAATTCTTACCCTTTGTTGCACAACGGTGGCCTGTGGTTCCTCGTCAAATCAAACTCAGTCACCGTCAGCTAATAACAGTAATGTAAGACGAGAATCCAATCAGGTTAGTAGCGGTCGCTACGAGGTGCAACAAGCTACCTACGATGACGGAGATGGCACTTATACCTTAATGCTGTTAAACACCCCCGGGGGGACTTCTCCCCTCTTTCGCACCACTAACCTGCAAATGGCTAGATTAAGCGATGAAGCTATCGCTAAAGGGGAAAAAACCGCAGTAGAAATCAACGGTGATCAGGCTACCCTGTACATGACCGAAGATTTTAAAATTGAGTATGTCCATAATGTCACGGAAGTGCGGAACAATCCCCAAACCGGACAACAGGAAACCGTGGTGATTCGACAAGAATCGAGTTTTTGGAGTCCTTTTTTCGGTGCTGTTGCTGGTCAAGCTTTGGGTAGTTTGCTCTTTCGTCCTCAATACTACGTTCCTCCCCTCTATACTCCGGGGGGTGTGATGACCGGTTTTGGTGGTTACGGTTCCACCTATAATCAGGCAGTGGATCAATACCGGACTAAACATAATAGTCCACCTCCGGCAGTCAAAAACCGGCAAACTCTCCGTTCTACCGGCAATTTACGTCGTTATCCTAGCAATACTCCCTCTAGTCCCAATCGCAGCAGCACCACCACCACAAAACCCAGTGGTTCCGGTTATGGTTCCAGTACCCTGAAGAATTCGGGTAAATCTGATAATGTCAAACGTTCTCCTAGTTTCGGTTCCTCTGGTTCCCGTCGTACCCCTAGTCGCAGTGGTTTCGGCAGCAGCAGACGCGGCCGACGTTAGGAGGATTTGACTGGAGTGGTGGAAGATTAATCCTCTCTTCCCCACCTCAGAGATTGGGGATAGCAACTACTTAGAGTTTGCTGAATAAATCTAAAAACCTTGTTGGATAAGGTTTTTAGACTTTTTCCCCATCAAAAAGTGCCAGACCTTGGGGTGATCGGGGGGGGAAATTTAGGCACTTTTTCCCTGAAAATTAGGTAATTGACCAGATGAAAATCGGTAAAACCCTACACCCCACACCCCACACCCCACACCCTAACCCCACCAACAAACTTTTTCAGCAGACCCTACTTAAGAAGCAACCATTTTGCGAATTTCCGAATAGAAAACCGTTTGGCGATCGCCATTGGCCGACTGAATAATACTGGTACGCAATCTCAGATTAGGACTAGCAAACCAGATTCTTTCCTCGATACGATGGTGATTGTCCTCGATGGTTAAAGTTAAAGCTTGATCGCTTCTGAGATGATATTCTCCCAGCGCTGCCGATTTACCGACCGCTGTGATTAATTTTCCTTGCCAAGAATTTTCTGAGGGTAGCCAAACTAAATAGCTAGAACCGATTTTTTTCGGTTGTCCATAGTCCACGGAATTATCCCAAGTCGTTTTCCATCCCCCTAGATTCGCTTGGGACTGACAGTTATTTCCTAAACATAATTGCACCACATCGGCAGCATCGGCAGCCAGCAAATCGATGGTGATTTCTGCTTTATTATTGGCAACTTTTTGGGCAGCTAATTGATAACTGGTGCGCTGAGAAAACCATTTACCCGCACAGAGATTAATAAATTCTTGAATGTCCATGAATGGCTGTAGGCAAAGATCGATCGCTCTGGAAGAATAGATTATTTATTCTATCCTATACCTAGACGTTGGCCAATTTTTGCAAAGATAAACGGGCTGCTTCCCGCACTTGTGGATGTTCGTCCTTGACCAAAAATTTTAAGGCTGCGATCGTTTTTTCCGCCGGAAGCTGGCCTAAAGCTTCCGCTAATCGCTGCCGGATTAACCAGTCATCGGAGTTAACAAAGGTTAAAAGCTTCTCGACGGTTTCCACTGCTTTGATTTCCCCAAGAGCGGCAATAGCGGCCTGTTGAATAACCGCTTCGTTACTATCGAGAGCCGATAATAACACCTGTTTAGCCCGAATATCGCGTAAATTGCCCAAAGCGACGGCAGCACTGAAGCGGACTAACCATTGCGTATCTTCGTAAAAAGCTCGTTGTAGGGGTTCAAAAGCGCGAATATCTTCTAAATAACCTAAGGCCCCCGCAGCATCGGCGCGAATGCCATAATCGGCATCATTGGCTAACAAATCCACGAGGATAGGAAAGCATTCCTCGGTTTGTTTGACTCCCAAAGCAAAGACAGCCATCGATCGCACTGGCAGCATTTCATCATAAAGGACTTTTTTGATCAAGGGTACAGCTTCCTCCGGGGTCACTTCTCGCAGGGATGCCAAGGCCAGCAGACGATCTTTGGAGTTGCTGCTTTCTAACTGCAGGGCAATGGTTTCTATATCAGGCTTGCTCATTTTTGTCAATCACTTGTAATATTTCTTTAATTCTAACGCAATTTTTTCTAAGTCAGCAGCCCTAGTGGACTGAAACAGCTAATTTCTGTCTGTTACAGTGTTTCTCATAAAGATGAAGTGTAATCTAATTTGGTATGGAAGACCGACTCCCGAAAACGAAAACTTCGTACCTGCTCATTAAGATAACTGCTGTGGCTAATATCCTTAACAATAGGATTAATTTAGCTTAAACCTCCTGTAAAAGTAAGTTTTCGAGGTGCTATCGGCTCAAAATATCGAAAACCTCAGATAAATTTGACATAATCTTGGGTTTTATGGACGGGATAGTTGTTTCTTGTCTTTTTTCTCCTCCTCTGGACTGTCTCGGAGTCTCCTCACGGAAGATTTGTGATTTTTGCAGGAACTCTCTTAAACAAGTTGGGGAAGTGGTTCTACAAAAATTAACTTTATTTATGTTTAAAATGCTATCATGAAGCTTGCATCGTAGATTTCAGTATATATTGAGAAAACCATGACTATTTCTGGCAATAAAATTACAGAAAGCATTATTAACAAGCTACAGGAAATTCCTCTAGATAAACAAAAACAAATCTTAGAATATGTAGAAGCTCTCACGGAGGAAAAGGAGCCTTTATCTTCCCCTAAAAAACGAGTCTTTGGGTTGCATCAGGGAAAAATTTGGATGAGTGATGATTTCAATCAACCCTTACCCGATAATTTCTGGAATTTTGACTCATGAATATTCTCTTAGATAGTCACACTTTAATCTAATTTTCCCAGAATTCTCCTCAGCTTTCCTCATCAGCAATTAAGATACTAGAAGATAGAAATAATCTTCTTTTCTTGAGTTTGGTCAGTGTCTGGGAAATACAGATCAAAGTACAGTTAGGCAAATTAAATTTAGATATTTCTCTCTCGGAAATAGTTAAAGATCAAACTAAAATTAATGATGTGCAGATTTTACCCCTGAAATTATCTCATATTTGGACATTAGACACCTTACCTTATTATCACAAAGATCCGTTTGATCGTTTATTGATTTCTCAAGCAATTACAGAAAACCTAATTATCCTGGGTGTTGATTCTGTTTTCGATTCTTATCCTGTACAAAAAATATGGTAAAAAATGTCGTTTGTTTTCTTTTTATTACTGGTTACAAAATTTCTAAAATCTCAAAAATAAAGCTCATAATTGAGATTATATAGTTATGCTAAAAACTATCACTATCTGGTTAAAATTTTCTCTATCGATGCTAATAAAAGATAGTAATCAAATTCCCGAATTAAAGGAGAAGGGAGATGGAGTTTTAGACCTTGTAATAAAATTAACAATAGGCAGTTAATATAACTTCGGTTGACGGAATCGATAAACATCAATGATCGCCTGTACCCAACCATTAGCAACGGATTCTAATAATCGATCGCCTTTTTCTTTACTTGCATTAGTAGCATCTCCCATCACTCCACTTTTAGTTAATTCCTTAGTTAACCAAGCAAAGGGTAATTTTCCTTCCATAGTTAATAAACTATTTTCTGGCAAACCCTGGGGATATTCTCGGACAGCCCGCTCAATTTTGACCTGTTCTGGCAGTAATGATAACATAATGCTAGTTTCCACATCTCCTGCATGAATACCGTATTCTAATTCATATTCCGAGAATAATTCAGCCGCATTGTGGGGAACTCGCCAAGTGAAAAAAGGAAATACTAAAAAATCGGGATATTGTTGGTGAATATCTCTAGCGGCAATTTCCATAACTTGCGGTTGTCCGCCGTGAGAGTTCATTAATACTAACTTGCGAAACCCCGAACGATAGAGACTTTCAGCTATCTCTTGAATGAGGGTTAATAAGGTGGCTGCCGAGAGGGTAATCGTGCCGGGGAAAGACCAATGTTCGTTAGATTTTCCGTAGTAGAGACAGGGTAAAGCAAAGGCGGGAACATTTGTATTTAATTTCTCGAAAGCTTTGCCCAAAACCCCTAAACTAATGGCAGCATCGACAGCAATAGGGAGATGGGGTCCGTGTTGTTCGATCGCACCGATGGGTTGAATAATTACCACATTTTCCTTATCTAGCATTGAATCTATATCAGTCCAAGTAAGATAGGGAAAATAACGATGAGGGGGAATAAAACCGTGCATCATAATCCTATTGGGGGTGAGGGATTAGGGTTAAGTAGTCGTGCAAAACTAATTTCCTAGTCGAGACAGGAGACAGGAGATGGGAAATGGGAGACAGGAGACGGGAGACGGGATAAAGCTATTAGGGATCGGATTTGAGTTTTCAGTTCACTGTTTACTCACAGCAGAAGTCTGACGGAGTAGTGGCTTAGATGTGTAATTAATTGTGCTTAGATACTTATGGAAAAAATTACTGTTTATTTGGTAATTGTACCACTAATTCTTGGCAAGGTTGCCAATCATCTTCATCGGTAATGGTTGGACAAAACGAATCCCTATAGCAACAAAACCTGTTTCATTAATTATAATCTGCAATATCGTCGGCTCTTCTCGACCTTGTGTGATAAGTTTAAATTATATAAGAGCGATCAATCTTTGTGTCCTTTGTGTCTTTGTGGTTCGTTTCACTCGCTCGCCCGCAGGACTGTATCTTAGAATACATTTTACCCACCAAACCCAAGAGAGCCTATCGTCGGGCAAAAACACCAGGAGCGACTTGTTTTTTTACCCTTGTTACTGATCATCTTTAAGCCTTTTCTTTAAGTATTGTTGTTAATGTAGCTTATTATATCAGTTCTCACACCTGTGTGGCACATTTAAACCTTTGCTAATTAAGCTTTTCAACATCGATAATGTACCTCTTGCGAACAGGAAACGCTATAAGATCAGCGACCGCACTTAAACTCACAGCTTCAATGAATGTGCAGGGTGCGTTCCCAAAAATCTATCGGTGGAGTAGTATGAGCCATCTTAGGGAACGCACCCTACGGCTAAAAGGAAAAGGCGCTTCATGGTTTTTGGGTGGTATTGCCGTCCATTTTAAGGTGGTGAGGATGTCAACGGCAAAATTTCCGTAAAGAGGGTGATTCCCATTGATTAATATGTCAAGTTCCCTGCCGTAAAGAATCCATGGATACTTGAGGCAATGATGATTACAGAATTAAATATCCGGTTAGAGGCCCCCGAAAAAACAACCGATGAGATAAGACAACGCAAGGAAGCGATCAATCGGCAATCGGCCGAGTTTAACCAGTGGATGACCAGAATCAAAGCAAGACTAGATGCGATCGCTGGTAAGATCGAACGGGACAAGCGATCGCATCCGGCTTAAAACAAAAGGTGCTTCATAGTTCATTGTCGGTAGTGCGACCAACTAACCTAACATAACCTCAGCTTATCAATAGCATAAGTAACAATATCGTCAAACTTCTTTACAAACCGTTACATTACCCTTAAGATGAGAACATCATAAATCAATAAAACCGCACTCATAAACCAATGACCACCACCTTACAACAGCGCGAGAGCGCTTCCCTGTGGGAGCAGTTCTGCCAGTGGATTACCAGCACCAACAACCGTCTTTATGTCGGCTGGTTCGGTGTGATCATGATCCCCACCCTGCTCACCGCCACCACCTGCTTCATCATCGCCTTTATCGCCGCTCCTCCCGTAGATATCGACGGTATTCGCGAGCCTGTAGCTGGTTCTCTACTCTACGGAAACAACATCATCTCCGGTGCGGTTGTTCCCTCTTCCAACGCGATTGGACTCCACTTCTACCCCATCTGGGAAGCAGCTTCCTTAGATGAGTGGTTATACAACGGTGGTCCCTACCAGTTAGTCATTTTCCACTTCTTACTAGGTGTC
>NZ_JADBUZ010000189.1:0-2903 GCF_020245305.1 Microcystis sp. M20BS1
ATGATATCAGCCAGACTTGGAAACTATCTCATCAAATTAGTCCCCCCATAGAACCCCCTTGAGCCATCTTGCACACTTTTCTCTTTTTGTCAAATTTTATGTTAAGAAAGATGTGACTAATGGATAGCTTATCAAGGGGGGTTGGGGGGATCGAACCCAAAATCCATTTTTAATTTAATTAAAACCAGCTACTTACCATTTTAAAAAAATCAATTAATAAATTCAATTTCAGTTAGGGGAACCAGAAATGTTGCTTTTTTATCCCGATGGACAAGCTTTCACTAGCTATAATCAGGAAAACAACGAGCGGAACGATTAGCGAATAAACTGCGGGAATTAGGCATTAATCCTGACGATATCTAAGTTTACCCCTTGATCTCACTTTTATTACCAAGTATTTCAATTAAAGTTAACTCTATTATTGGAAAGGATTCAATAAAAATACTTTCACCTCGATAATATTTCTGAATAGCTTGATAACTACCCTGAAGCGGATGGCGATAAACTTCTAAACATTCTTCCTTGAGATTAACGATCCAAACTTCTTGAATATTTGCCTCTGCATAAAGAGGGATTTTAGTATAGCGATCATAATCGATGGTAGAATCAGAAACTTCAATAATTAAATAGATATCTTGAGGACAAGGATAGGCAGCAACATAAAAATCCGATCGAGGTATTAGTAAACTTAAATCTGGTTCTGGTTGAGAATTATTATTTAATCTAATCGGATTTTGCACCCTGAGAATAATTTTCTGTCCTAATTTTTGATAGAATAATTGTATTAATCTATCTACACTAGAAGCATGACGGGTTCCCATCGGTGACATTTTGATAATTTCTCCTCGAATTAATTCCACTTTTTCATCGGGTTTGATTATTCCCTCGGTTGCCATTTTTTCGTATTCTTCCACCGTAAACTTACGCGTAATCAGTGATAAAGACATTTTAACTAAACTCCTACTTTCTCTTTATTCTATCTGGACAGCCTTCCAACGGGTGAATTATCGGTATTTAAACCATTAATCGGGAGGAATAAACTAACTTTTTGGGGACTTGTACTGATTTTTCGGGAAAAAACAGCACTTGCCATGGCGACAAAACCGCTAGAGCTAACGTCTAGAAAGCTGGGGTCGGATCGAAACTGCCCCAAAAAAGCTACTATAGGTCAGTTGTCGATGTTAAAAAAAATAGCCGTTCCCATCTGGAACATTAAGTCGAGAAATTTTATGGTTAAGCGAAAACAGCCTTATAGTTTAATTTATCTGTTCAGTCTGGCGATCGGTTTAGTGATTGCGATCGCACCTGACGGACAAGCACAAACCCCCGACTCTAACACTCCTGCCAGCGATCCTAACGAATTAAAACCCTTAAATCAAGCCGATAGTGTTCTGAGTCTTCAGGGGGGACAACGTTTAGTGGAAGAAGCGAACACTGCTATTAATGCCGCTAAATACGATGTCGCTGTGGATAAACTCAATCAAGCGCGTCGGATTTTTAACCAACTATCTAACTATCATCTGCAATTAGCTAATAGTTTCTCAGGAATTGACCCGAAAGTATTCGATTCTCAGCGTCAAAGTGCTTTAAACACCGGACAACTGCGGGATGAAGCCACCTATCAGCTTGCTTTAGTTCATAGGGCGCAAAATCAGCCAGAATTGGCGGTTCCTTTGTTAATTCAGGTGATTCAATCCCAAAACCCCACCAGTGAATTAGGACAAAAAAGCTATCAACAACTCTACGAGATGGGATTTGTCAGTACACCCATCTCTGCACCGACTCCCACCTCCGCAACTCCTAGCAATCCCCCCCCACAGCAGTAAATTTTATCCCCATTGACGAGCTTTCGGTAACAATGGGATCAGAGTATCTTTAATTGTTTTGAGGAGTTAAGATGGTTGACTTTCGCCAAGTAGAAGCGATGATTCAAGAACAAATCCCCGATGCACAAGTGATGATTCGGGATTTGACGGGAGGTGGCGATCATTTGGAAGCGGTGGTTATTTCTGGCGAATTTGCTGGCAAAACCCGCGTTAAACAGCATCAAATGGTTTATGGCGCTTTACAATCGGCACTGGCTACCGAAGCCATCCATGCTTTGGCATTAAAAACCTACACTCCCGACAGTTGGGCAGCAGAAAAATAACAGTTATCAGTTATCAGTTATCAGTTATCAGTTATTAGTTAGTTTTTTTCTGGTTTTCTTTGTGGCTAATTATCTTCACAACACACAGTCTAATTTAATTACTCATGGTTAGTCCTTTACTAGAACCCTTTCGAGAAGCCTATCGCAATTTGGAACTTTTACCCCTGCGATCGGATAAAGAATTACAGCGTTTTGCTGTTAAATACGGCACAGAAATTATCGAAGAATTAGAACAATTGATAGAAGATAGTCCTTCGGAAGACGGAAAAATTATTCTAGCAGGACATCGGGGTTGTGGTAAGTCAACCCTACTCTATGAATTTAAAAGAAAGTTAGATGATCGCTGTTTTGTTGTTTTCTTCTCGATCTCAGACATGATCGAAATGTCAGACGTAAATCATGTTAATATTTTTGGCTCTTCGTTACTCTTTATGCTAAATCAACAGACAAGATGCCAAGATAACATACTTCTAACCCAAAAATTCCGAAAGTTTCTAAAGCCATAGCCTCTCCGTTTTATTAGTTTAAGTTTATTGTTGATTCCCTCGACCATCCCATTCGTTGTCCTTCGCTCGAAATAACTAATTATTTCTCCAAACCAGTTTCGGATTGTTTGACAACTCTTAGTAAAAACACTGGAGGATTTTGCCAACCATTCCGAGATGGATAGCATTCCCTCTGTCGGATTCTCTGAGGTTTCATAAATCTTTCTAAATTCTTCCTTTAATTCCTGCATCTTTTGCAAATTTGGGAA
>NZ_JADBUZ010000019.1:0-2717 GCF_020245305.1 Microcystis sp. M20BS1
AAAGCAGCTCTAAAGAGTTTTGAGTTAAAAGTTAAACTTCAAGTTTTCATTCAGGACGAATGTACTGATTAACTAATTTTTTGGGGAAAATTAGTTAACCCATCATTATAACATATAATTAATTTGCAAGAGTTCTATTGGTATTGTCACCGAAGAGGTTCTTAGTGCCTTAAAGCTGGACAAAAGCATTGGTACATTTGTTGGACTAGAAGATGCAGCGGCTGAAGTTGGTAAGATCTGTAATACCTACAAAAATGAAGATATTGATTTGACAATTCTCCTAACTCACATTGGTTTTGAAGAGGATCAAAAGTTAGCGGCTATGTTAGACCCTGAGTGGGGGGTGGACATGATCATTGGTGGACATTCTCATACACTTTTAGAACAGCCTGCCCAAGTAAACAACATTTTAATCACCCAGGCCGCCGTTGGGACTGATCAGATCGGACGTTTCGATATTACAGTAGACGACGATACGAACAGCATTGTCGAATGGAAATGGGAACTTATTCCTATTAATGATCAGGTAGCTAGTCCTGACGTAGATTTGCAAAATTTTATCAATACCTACAAAGAACAAGTAGATCGCAAGTACAATCGTATTGTTAGCCGTTTAAATCGTCAATTGACTCATCCCGTGCGCGAACAAGAAACTGAGTTAGGTAATTTAATCGCTGATATCTTCTTAGAAATAGATACGATTGATGTCGTGCTTGTCGGTAGTGGTTCCATACGAGGTAAAGAATTAGGGCCTGTGGTCACTCTTGAAGATCTTAAGAAGGTTTATCCCTATGATGGTTCTCTTTATAAAATTAAAGTTACCGGAGCGCAACTGACAAAGGTATTTACCCATTTTCTGCGCCCAGAAAACAGAAAGCCTGGGGAAAGTCAATGTTATCAAATCAGCAAAGGTGTTCGAGTAGTTTATAACAATACTAAGAAAGCAATTGAATCTTTCAGTATTAATGAACAACCTGTAGAGGCTGATCGTTTATATGTAATCTGCGTGCAAGATTATCATTATCAAAATTCACTGAAGAGTTTGAATCTCACGCCTGAAGAAATAGCTAACGCTAAAGTTGTTACTACTTCAAGCCAAGGTGTTCTTGAAGAATATTTAAGTACTCATCAACTTCTTGACGGTCAAGTGGAAGGACGCTGGACTTTTGTTAACTAGAGTTTATGACTCTAGCAAATTCGTGAAGCGTCTGAATGGAAACGATGTGTAGGGTTAATTCATGAATTAACCCTACAATTTTTTTACTTCTAATTAGTTAAGCGTCTGGTACTAAATTCGGTTATTAAAGACTGATTATCTATTCCCATTTTGCTGTTCGGCTATCCTGATATGTAGCCTATACTCAACGGATTTAGTATTAAACATCCGAAGTAACCGTGAGCGGCGATGCTGTATGCTTTTTTATGTTAATGGATTCTTTAAATCCTTTTATAATCCCTATTATTCGAGTTCTTGAGGTTCAATAACCAACTTAATTCCCTGAATAATTAATTTGATTTTTTTCCTTGTGGTTCTCCTAAATCAATCCAATAAATATCACCTTGAAAAATCGTCATATTTACTCAGATAATTGGCGTTGATGATGGCGTATTCCCTCTAACATCAAAGTTTCTGATTCATCCGATCTATCACTATAAGCTTCATTCCAACTATCCATTAATACCTGTTTAGTTATTTTTTGATTATTCAATCCTAATTATTGATGTAACTTCTCCAATAACCATTGTTTATCTTCATCTCCCCTGATTCAACGCCTAAGACAACTAAAAATAAAACAGAAACAGCAAGTAGTATTTATAAAGGAATATGAGTAATCCGGTCTTGATAATCTTGGGCATCGCCTAATAAAGCAATGAGAATTAAATTCTCAATAATCTCTTTGATTGTTGCTTTAGGACGCAAGACAAAAATCCCTGGACTATGACGACTTTGTGCCAGATGATCAGCTAAATGAACAGGCATAGAAGTCCGATTATTTGTGACTAAAATAAAGTGATTTGCTTCGCACCAAATTAAAATTTCTGGATCTAAGGTGCTTTTCGACGGAACACCAGGTTCGCCAATCATCCAAACCGTTAAATCAGAGTGACGGCGCAATAATTGCTCCCGATACAGCGGCGGTAAATTTTCATCAATTAGATACTGAATACTCATTGATATTTTCTGCTGCTATTTCCGCCTTGAATTTCCGCATTTTCTCCACAAAAGCGGGAGGGTTCAAATCCTGTTCTTGTTCTCCTTTTTGACAATGTTCTAGCCATTCTGCCAGATATTGACTAACTCGGTCTTTTTCGTGCAGGTAATAGAGAATAGTGGCATGGATTTGTTCTAGGGTAAGGGTAGGATAAATTTGCCCAATCTCTTCAGGGGTACGGGCGCGGTAAATGTATTCATATAAGATAGTTTCAATGCCAATGCGGGAGTTTTTTAAGCGAATGTCATTGGGAGTCAAAAAATTAAAGTAGTCTTCGAGTTGCATCGGTTAATACTCCTATTGATAAATTCGTACTTTTTTGTATCATCAATCAAGCCAATAAATCTCTCCTTGAATATTATGATTCTAACAACAAAAAAGCACCCCCTCGCGGGAGTGCCTTTTCGTTCAGACTAGAACTTAACCATTGATAGCGGGAGCGGTCAGAGCTACAGGAGCCTGTTCACCACTAGCTAAGTCTAAGGGGAAGTTGTGAGCGTTGCG